>JBGTAR010000194.1:0-5068 GCA_041749815.1 Terrimicrobiaceae bacterium | reverse complement strand
TTGTCATTAACCCTCATTCCGGGCATTTTCAACTGAAATGGAGCGTTCACTCGGAATTGATCTTGGCGAAGCAAGGGTTGGGGTGGCAATCAGTGACGAATTGGGCATGTTGGCGCACCCTCTGGAAACGATCAAAGTGGCACAATCCCTGCCTGAAAAGCGGATTGCCGAGATCGTCGTTGATCGAAAGATTGCGAATGTGATCGTGGGGATCGCCAAAAACATGGACGGATCAAGTGGGCCGGCGGCTGAGAAGGCCAGGAGTTTTATTGCCGTGCTGCGCGGACTGGTGGATTGCCCGGTGATCGCATGGGACGAGCGGTTGAGCACGGTTCAGGCCCGTCGGGGAATGCGGGAAGCAGGGCGTTCTGAGAAGAGGCAACGAGAAGTGATCGATCAGGCGGCCGCAGCGGTCATTCTCCAAAGCTGGTTGGATTCCCAGACATGCGTCTGAAATTGATTGTTGCCTACGATGGATCTTCCTTCGCTGGTTGGCAGAGCCAAAAAGGCGGAGGGTCAATCCAGGATGCTCTTGAAGTTGCGGTTCTGAGGGTTACGGGTCAGCCGGTGCGGGTTCACGGTTCCGGACGCACAGATGCGGGAGTGCACGCGGTGGGGCAGTGTTGCCATATCGATGTTGCATCGACCCGCATGACGCCGGAAAACTGGATCCACGCTCTGAACACCAAACTGCCGCATCAGATCAGGATCCTCTCAGCAGGAATCGTGAACGATTCCTTTCATGCAAGATTCTCGGCCACCGGGAAAGTGTACCGCTATCAGGTGTTTTGTGGGCCCGTGCTTCCACCCATGGAGTATAGCCGGGCTTGGTTGGTCCGCGAGCCATTGGATTTGGGGCGTGTCAAAATGGCGGCTTCCTTGTTTGTGGGACATCACGATTTTTCAGGATTTTCCGCGAATCGCGGCGGGCCGGTCATTGACGCTCATCGGACGATTCGAAAAATCTCGGTGACAACTCGCGGACGGAGTTTGTTTTTCACTGTGGTGGGGGATGGTTTCCTTTACAAAATGGTCCGGATGATTGCAGCCGCCCTTGTGGCTTGTGGACGAGGGGCTCTTGAACCCGAAAAAATTCAAGCCATCCTTGAGGGGTCAGAAAAAAAATCGAATCAGGTGGCTCCTGCTGCAGGGCTCACCTTGATGAAGGTTCTGTATTGATTGTCAGCCAACCAATCCTGTCACATATAGTTTGAGCGAATCTGCTGCCGCAAAATCAGGTGGAGAAGAATCAGGAGGCCAAGGCTTGTGAGGAGGAGGACCCCGCTGTTGAAGGCGATCATGCCAACACGAACCCCGAAGTATTCCTTGGTGGGTCCAAAGAAGACATTCAAATGACGGGATTCGCGATAGTCGCTTTGTTCCATTTCAGCCTTTGAGATCAGGTCTGTGATTTTCTGATTTACATAAAGCTGTTCGGCGGTGACACCGGGTTCGTTCTTGAAGCGGGTGCGATTCAAAGCTTCTCCCTCCAACACGGAATCCACCCGGGAAAACATTCTGTCCAGTGATTTTGCGTCCCTGGCTTGAAGGCCGGAGGTGATGGCCAGCAGATCCTTGAGATCTTCCAGTCTCTCACGCGTGGCATCAGCCATTTCGTGGTTGGCTGCCAGCTTGGCGATTTCCGCCTGGATCCGTTCCTGGCGCGAGG
This sequence comes from Terrimicrobiaceae bacterium, assembly GCA_041749815.1. Lineage (GTDB taxonomy): Bacteria > Verrucomicrobiota > Verrucomicrobiia > Chthoniobacterales > Terrimicrobiaceae > JAJTZA01. Next base: position 3,399 of record JBGTAR010000194.1, on the reverse strand, counting down.
TGAGGGGATTTTTTTTGGCTTGGGCAAAGACAAGGGCCTCATAAGACCAGCGCATGGGAATCAGTTCGCAGATAAAAGGCACCTGAAGATCGCTCCGCTCCTCGGGGGGTTTGCCAGGGTTGTTGGAGGTCCATTGTTGCAGCGTGTAAACAAAATCGAGATTGCGGTTCATCTCCTCATACTCAATGAGGGCACCGGCCAGAATAATCTGGGGGATGAGGACCACAGGGATGATCAGCACGGCGGTCTTGCTTTCGTTGACAAGGGAGGAAACGAGCAGGCCAATGGCAAATCCGCTGATCGTTGTCAAAAGCATGGCCCAGAAAACAACCCAAAATACCCCGCGGACTTCCAGGAGGGCATTGCCCACCACCGTGTAGAGGGCACATTGAATGATGGCAAAGACGGCCAGGGTCAGACTTTTTCCCAGTACGTAATAGCTCAGCCGAAGGTTCAGATTTCGCTCTCGAAAGAGCACGGGCTTGTCGCGGGTGATGTCATCAACGCTGTTGGTCAGTCCAAGGAACATGGCCACCACCAGAGAAAGGAACAGGTATGTGGGGATGTGGAAGGCACTTGCAAAATCATAGGTCTCCTCTTTCGAGTATCGCAGCACAAACCCGATCAGGAAGGCCAGGACCGGTGCCGCCAGGAGGGTGATGAGCAGGTTGGCCTGGTTGCGCAGCTTGCTGACGAAGGCCCGGAGGAGAACCACACGAAGCTGTTGCCACTCATCACCCCAGCGCCACGGATCCTTCCGTCTCGATGCGCTTGGCAAAGTCGCCGGTATGTCCTTCGGTGGGGGTGACGACTGCACATCCTTCAGTAGGCGATAGGCTTCATATTTGTCCCGCCAGTAGTCCGGAGGAAACCGCCGTGCCGGCACCAGTTGGCCACGGTTGTTTTCCTCGAAAATGATATCGCCCGAGAGATCTCGAAGGGGCGTTTCCAGCACGTCAAAAATGAACTCCGGACGTGTCGCCCCACAGGCTTCACACCCGCCCAACTCCGTGCCGAAGTGTTGTTGATGTTCCGCCTCCGCAAAGTATTTCAGCATCTCGGCCGGCGTTCCAAAAAACACGAGTTTGCCACCACGATCCAAAAGAACCGCTTTGTGAAACATTTGGAAAATCTTTGAGGTCGGCTGGTGAATGGTCACCATGACGATTTTGTTGTGAGACATTCCACGGATGATCTCAATCACGTGTTCCGAGTCCTTGGAGGAGAGCCCGCTCGTTGGTTCATCAAACAGGTAGATGTCCGCCGAGCCGATCATGTCCAAGCCGATGTTGAGGCGCTTGCGTTCGCCTCCCGAGAGGGTTTTGCGGTGAACCGGACCCACCACATAGTTTCGGCGCTCATTGAGTCCCAACTCTGCGAGTTTTCCATCAATGCGGCGCGAGCGTTCCCGTCCTGACAGATAGGGGGCTCGAAGGGCGGCGGCAAAAGAGAGGTTTTCTTCAATGGTGAGGTGTTCATCGAAGGCGTCCTCCTGGGGGATGTATGTGACGTACCTGCGGAGGAGGGAATAATTTTTGTAGAGGGAGCGTCCGTTAAAGAGCACCTCCCCCTGGCTGGGCGAGAATTGTCCGGCCAGAGTCCGCATGAATGTGCTTTTGCCCGATCCGCTGGCACCCATCACACAAACCATCTCGCCACGCTGGATCGAGAAGGAGATGGCTTCCAGGGCCGTGACCCCTTTCCGGAACTTGCAGGTCAGGTCACGGGTTTCCAGAGTTCGGATAATATTGCGCTCCTCCTCGAGCAGACGCTCCGAGAACTTGCAGCGAAGGATTTGCCCGGCATCAATGCGGATTGCATCTCCATCGGCGAGCGGAGCCGAGTTTCGCACAGGGGTTCCACGAACCAGAATTGGTCGGTCGGATTGAAGCACTTCCAAGCGCCCCTCCTTGCGCTCGTAATCGCAGGCAATTTTCAGGAGCACATCTCCTCCACTTCCGGGCGAGAGCAGGATGTCTCCCTCGCGCAGAAGTCCCGGGTTGTTGGAGACAAGGTATTCGCTCTTGGAGGGTTTGAGCTGAAACCTGCCGCCAAACTGACGTGCCCGCTTGCGGAGATCCCGCAGGTTTAACTCGCTGTCATTGTGAAATATAATGTTGTCATCGAGTGTGGCCTGAATGTGGGCGCCGCTTGCAAGCCGGCGGCCATTCAGCACGGCATCAACGTCCTCGAGTGCGATCACCTCCACGCCCAGACCAAAAACCACCTCCAGGCACGAGTCCCTGGTTCGATTCTTTTCAAGCCGCACCTCATCCAGCTCGGTGATGGCCACAAACAGCTGCGCAACCTGAACGTTTTTTTTCGCATTGAAATAAAACATCAAGTCCGCGTGAGTGATCACCTCATCATCAATCAAGACCTGCTGCCCCGGAAAAATGCGGCAAAATTCGCCCTCTTTGATGCGGCGACCACCGACAATAAGAATCCGCCCGCTGACGTTTTTGAGGAGAATCAGATCGCGGTAGCGGTAGGCCAGAATGCGTTGTTCGTCTGTGAAGTCCTGCAGTGCGACCTCGGAGGCGCCGGCTTTGCCAAAGCTCACTGCTTCAAGCGGTGAGGTGCCCTGATGGTAAATGCCCGGCGTGGTGAAGCCCTCATTGGCATTGAGTTGGTACACAATATCAATGGCCTGGGCTGCCATGCCGAGGTTCGACATGAAAGAATAATACGCAACCACCTGCTCCTGTTTGAGTCCTGCACGGGAAATCAGGTCGTAGAGTTGAACGCCGAGCAGGATTTTTCTTTCATCACCAAGTTGATTGGTGAGCTTTTGTGCGATGGCATCCAAGTCCTGTTGCTCGTGCAGGGCGTCCCTGAACAGTTTGCGAAGTTCTGAATACACTGCATTGGGATAGTCGTAGCGAAGGAAGCCGAGGCTTGAGTCAATTTCTTCCTCCAACAACTCACCATCCACCCTTGCAAAGGCCGCAAAGACTTTGATGAGGGTGGGGAGAAGGTTGGGAGCCTCGCCGACCGTGCGCGGGCGCCGCATCATTCTGCGGAAGGAATGTCGAATCACGGATTGGGCCCGGCCCGCGGCAAGGAAAACCCCTTCAATCCCCTTCTGGGTGCGACCGGAGGAATTTTCAGTGGGTTCCATGGCCGTCAGTTAATCAAAAAATTGATGCAGTCACCAGCCGGGAAATCCTGAAAGGTATTAGCTGTCCCACAATTGTTCGTGGCCATCCCCTTCACATGGCCCCACAGTCCCGTTAGAGGGAGGGAGCCGTCCGAACTTTATCTTCCCACCGTGTGAGAAGGTGGATGACGACGTTGGTGCCGAAGCGAAACGTTGTGGCGAGAGCGTCCGGCGTGAGATTGCGAACATAGACGCCGCGGTTGCTGAACAAGGTCTCGTTGATGGCCACGTATTGTGAC
>JBGTAR010000193.1:0-4235 GCA_041749815.1 Terrimicrobiaceae bacterium | reverse complement strand
GCAAAATGGTTCCCCGCAATCAGCCCTGCAAAAAATGCCCCCGGAATCAACCAGCCCCTTCTCCAACCAAATCCGACAAGCAAACAAAGACCGGCTCCCACGCTCAACAGCGAAACCATGCGTGCTCTTGGCGGCCAGGTGGATGAACTGCCCGGAATGATGGAATTGAGCACATTGTAAAAGATGTGGTTTCTGGCCAGGGAGTAGCTGCTCACCGGCTTCGCAAAACCTCGTGATGTGTATTGCTCGATGTTCAGGATTTCATCCTCGCGCAGCGATGAAGTTCCTAGAAAATACCATGACGGCCAAGCCTGCCAGATCGCCATGGCCAGGATGATCGCTCCGCACCCGCCAAGGACAAAACGCCAACCTCCCCAATCCGGTTTCGTGATTTTCCGTAGCCTCGCGTCGGCGGTTTCCAATTTTCCCATCCCCCAGGTGAGGAAACCATCCATCCCCGCAGCAAGAAGCCAAAAGGTCCGGATTCCCGCCCCAAAGGCTCCCAGAAACGGCAGCCATTTGATCCAGCCGGGCACCTGCAGCCCCACGCCCACCAAAACCAAAAAGACCACCGCCCAAAACACAAGGAGCCTGTTGGCCCCATGCAGGAGATCAAAAAATTTGGAGCGGGATTTGGAAGGACTCTTTTGACCGGATTTCACCGCCGGAACGAGATCACGATGCGGAGGATATACCAGAAGAGCAGCGCGATGGATGCAAACAACGAAAGCGCCGCCGCGACGTATTGGTCAGTGCGATAGGATTTGAAGACATTCGAGGTGCTGTAAAGAACCGCAGCCCCCGCAAAAAGCACCATCACCCCCGAGAACAGCAACCCGAGATTAAAACCAAAGACAATGCTTGCCACGATGACACCCATTGCCACAAAACCACCGATCATCAGAACGCTCCGAAGAAACGAAAAGTCCGCACGTGTTGTCACCACCACAGCCGTCAAGCCGAGAAAGAGCCCGCCGGTGATCATCGCCGCCATGGGAATCACTTCTGGCGAACTGTAAAACGCCGCCACATACAACAACGGCACAAAAATGACAGCCTGCGCCACCACATACAGTGACAAGCCGGCATACTGGAGGGCCAGACTGGCCCCTGAGTCCGCCCACTTTTGCGCGAGCCACGAAGCCCCCATAAACAACCCGAGAACAATCAGCCAGGAATACTTTCCACCGGTCATCAGATTCATCAACGCCGGGGCCAACAGCGAATTCAACAAGGCCGTCTCAATCGCCACAAAAGCCAAAATGGCTCCCGCAAGATGCAGGTATGTCCGCCGGATAAACTGCCCCCGCTCGGTGGCACTCGAATCGGCGGCGATCACGTATTCGTTTCTATAGCTGGAATTGTTCATGGTCGGATAAGCTGAGGAGACTCTGAGGGGTGCCAGAAAAAAATGCAAGAACACCCCGCATCCGTATTGTTTTGGGGATTGAATTGCCCTGACGGCTGATGCAGAGTGGGAATCTCCAGTGAAAACTCCAATCCTCATCCTCCTCGCATTGATCTTGGGTCTCCCCTGCCTTGTCGCCCAATCAGTGGACGAAAATTTTCGCGCTCAGGTCGAAACAGTCATCGAAGATTTTAACAACAAAAAATACGACAGTGCGATCAGCCGGATTGATGGTATCAAGGCCGAGGGGGAAGATGCTGCCTTTCTGGTCAATTTGCGTGGTGCGGCCTACACCAAAAAGAAAGATTACGTGGAGGCGAAACGCAATTTTGAAAAGGCGCTTGAGCTGGCTCCGGGCATGTTTGCCGCTCATTTTAACATGGGTGAGGTTGAGTTCCTGCAGGGCAACTACAAAGAAGCTTTGGCAAAGTTTCAACAAATGTTGGACGCCGACCCCCGCAACGAACTGCTGCAGTTCAAGGTCTTTATGTGCTACCTGCTCATGGAGGACGAATACTCCTCAAAGAGAGCGCTCTCCCGGATCAAATACCCAGGCGACACACCCGCTTGGTACTACGCTCAAGCCGCATGGGAACACAAGCAGGGCAACAAGGCGAAAGCCTCCGAGTACCTCTCTGCAGCCCGTTACATTTTTCCCGGAAAAACCGACATTTTTGATGAGACGTTTTCCGATCTGGAATTTCCCCTTCGATGAATGCTTCACGGAGGATTGCCAGAAAAGTCCCCACCCAGCCTGAAAATCTCCTGCACGAGAAGGCGCGTGTGCTTGTAACCGGAGCGGCGGGTTTTATTGGCAGTGCCTTGATCAATGAACTCAACAGGCGAGGCATTTCTCAAATCGTGGCTTCGGATTTGCTCGGGGAAGATGAGCGGTGGAGAAATCTCGCTCCCCTGGACTTTGAGGACTACGTTCCTGCGGACCAACTCCTCCGGAATCTTGAAAAAGACCCGGATCATCACGGCAAATTTGCCGCCTGCTTCCACTTGGGGGCCTGCTCCTCGACCACCGTGCGCGATGCAGGGTATGTGATGGAAAACAATTTTGCCTACACCAAAAACCTTTGCCGTTGGGCGATGGCCTCGGGCACACGGTTTGTTTATGCCTCAAGCGCCGCAACGTATGGGGATGGACACGCGGGAATGGATGACCACGAGGAAAATCTCCGAAAATTTCGCCCCCTGAATCTTTACGGATATTCCAAACAGTTTTTTGATCTTTACGCGGCCAAAAATGAAATTCTCAGCGAGATCGTGGGCATCAAATATTTCAACGTCTTTGGTCCCAACGAATATCACAAGGGTGACATGAGTAGTTTGGTCTGCAAGAGCCATGCCCACATCACCGCCCATGGCTCAATGGATCTCTTCAAAAGTTACCGCCCAGAATACCCGAATGGTGGCCAGCAGCGCGATTTTGTTTATGTGAAGGATGCGGTGGCGATGACGCTTCACCTTGCGGAACACGAAAACGTCGGTGGATTGTTCAATGTGGGAGCCGGTGTGGCGAGGACGTGGGTGGACCTTGCGCAGGCCCTCTTCTCAGCGATGGAAGTGACCCCGGAGATCCGTTTTATCGAGATGCCGGAATCGATTCGCCACCAGTATCAATATCATACCCTTGCAGATATCTCCAAATTGCGGGCCACCGGCTACACTGCCGCAACGACACCGCTGGAAGAAGCCGTCCGAGAATACGTGCAGGTTTATCTCAATCACGGACGCAGGCTCGGAGAAGAGGCCTGACCCACCCCGACTGGGCCCACCCTCCTGCCTATCCTTGAGCGGGCCGGTCCTCTGAATGTCCATGCTTCCCCTCCTCTCTGAAAATCGCCGCACAATTGCCCTTGCAGCACCCATCATGGCCGGCCATGTCGGTCAGATGCTCATGGGCTGGGCCGATACCATCATGATTGGACAGACCGGCATGGTGCCACTGGCGGCCTGTGCTTTTGCCAACACTGTGCTGATGACGCCTTTTGTTTTTGGGTTTGGAGTTCTTTCGGCGGTCAGTGTCAAAGCATCGATCGGTCATGGAGCCATGGACCCGGACCGTGCAGGCCGGGCCTTGCGGGCGGGCTGTTGGCTCGCGGCGGCAATTGGACTTGTGGTGGTTGGTTTGATGATCCTCTTGTCAGGCTCCCTGCATGTCTTTGGTCAGCCATCCGAAGTCAATTCTGCCGCCAAAACCTACCTTCTTCTTTGCGCGTGGTCGGTGCTGCCCGCCTTGATTTCGACCTCCGCAAAGAACTTCAGCGAAGCGCTTTCGCGTCCCTGGTTGCCTTTTTGGATCCTGCTGGGAGCGGTGCTTCTCAATGTTTTTCTGAATTGGCTCCTGATTTATGGAAACCTAGGTTTTCCAAAAATGGGGCTCGAAGGAGCGGGGTGGGCCACCCTTATTGCAAGGACCATTGGAGCTGTCGTGATGGTGGCTTACCCATTTTGGGACCGTCGGTTGAAGGCGGCTGCGCGCGGCCCATGGATTGAAACAACCACCCCCCACGAGGTGAAAGGTCTGGTTGCCCTGGGGCTTCCGGTGGGGACCATGCATCTTGCCGAAGTCAGCGGGTTTGCGATGGGTTCGATCATGCTGGGCTGGCTGGGAGTGGTTCCTTTGGCTGCCCACCAAATTGCCATCACCTGCGCTGCCACGACCTTCATGATTCCACTGGGGTTGTCGCAGGCTGTGAGCGTTCGCGTCGGGCAGTCCAGAGGGGCAGGCGAATTGGCCCGATGCCGTCCCATCATCGGAGGAGCCCTGCTGCTTGCCATCGCTGTGATGGGATTTTTTGCGCTGATTTTTATTTTT
>JBGTAR010000192.1:0-17468 GCA_041749815.1 Terrimicrobiaceae bacterium | reverse complement strand
CCGGGCGTGGAGTGCGGTTCCAGACCCAGGCTTGAAATCCTTTGGCACGGAGATTTGCGGCCACGCGGGAACCAATAATTCCGAGCCCGATGACACCAACATTTGTTTTGGAAGGTCTAGCCATGATTTAAATGAAGGGTCATGTGTAGTCTGGACCGGGGAGAATCACGATAAAAAAATTCCCTCCTCGGCAATCTCCCTCGCAAAGTAGGTCAGAATGATGTCCGCACCCGCGCGGCGAATCGCCGTGAGGGATTCATCCCGGGTGCGCCGATAATCAAGCCAACCCAGGCGGGCGGCGGCATGAATTTGAGAATATTCGCCGCTAACCTGGTAGGCTGCCACAGGGACCGAACTGCATTCTTTAACGGCCCGGATCACATCCAAAGACGTGCCGGCGGGTTTGACCATGACAATGTCCGCGCCCTCGGCCTCATCGAGGGCGGCTTCACGGATGGCCTCCCGAACATTGGAAGCATCCATTTGATAGGTGGCCTTTGAAATCGCGTCCTTCCCGATTTTACTGCCAACAGCATCCCGGAATGGTCCGTAGTAGGCTGAGGCGTATTTGACGGAGTAGGCCAGGATGAGGGTTTCCTCAAACCCGGCCGCATCCAAGGCTTCTCGGATCGCACCGATCCGGCCATCCATCATATCCGACGGAGCCACGATGTCCGCACCCGCTTCGGCTTCCATGACGGCCAACTGACACAACAACTCCACCGTTTCATCGTTCGCCACGGTAGTGCCATCAGCAGTCAGAACACCATCATGGCCATGATCTGTGAAGGGATCGAGGGCCACATCCGTGACAATGGCCAGTTCTGGTGCGGCCATTTTTACGGCACGGACGGCGCGAAAGATGAGCCCATTGGGATCAAAGGCGGATTGGCCAGTGGCATTTTTCAGCGAAGGATCGAGACTTGGAAAGATGGCGACCGCGTTGAGGCCCGCATTTTTTGCGGCCAGGCACTCCCTGACCAGGGAATCCAGACTCCGGCGCAACACTCCCGGCATGGACGGGATTTCGTGGTCCTCAGCAAGGTCATGGACAAAAAGCGGATAGATCAAATTCTCCTTTTGCAGCCGGGTCTCACGAACGAGACTGCGGATCGCCGCCGATTTCCGGAGTCGGCGGGGACGGATGGGAAGATCAAGAGACATTGCGGTGAGTATGGGGGATGAAGTATGACCATGACAATATGTCGTGTTTAAAAATTTGGGTGGTGGCCGGAGAGTCCAGCGGAGACTCGCGGGCTTACGAGCTGATGCGTGCCATTCAGGCTGCTGATCCCGGTGTGCAATTTGTGGGGGCAGGTGGACCACGGATGGGTGAACTGTGCGGGCGGCCTTACGACAACTGGATTTCCAAAGCGGCCGTCGTTGGTCTCGTGGACGTGCTTCGACATTATGGGTTTTTCCGTAAAAAATTTCATGGCATGCTCGAAGAGATTGACCGCATCAAGCCCGGGGCTGTGATGCTGGTCGATTATCCCGGGTTTAATCTTCGGCTGGCCAAGGCCCTTCGAAAACGGGGCTACCCCGGAAAAATTCTTTATTACATCAGCCCGCAGGTCTGGGCATGGAACCGTGGACGGATCCCCAAAATGGCAAAAATCCTTGATCTCATGATCTGCGTTTTTCCGTTTGAAAAACCCATGTATGAGGCCAGCGGACTTCACACAGTGTTTGCAGGCCATCCGCTTCTCGAGGCACTCCTTGCGGGAAAATCCAAAAAACCCCGCGAGGAAAATCTCCTGGGTCTTTTTCCCGGCAGCCGGAAAAGGGAGGTCTATCGCATCTTTCCTGCTCAACTCGCAGCGGCGCGGCTCATTGCGGAAAAACGGCCCGGCACGCAATTCGAAGTGGCAGCCGCCAGCGAGGCCCATGCCAGCTGGATCCGGCAACAGGCCGGCGATTTTCCCATCAAAGTCGGCGTGGGCACCGCACAAGACTTGATGCAACGGGCCACTGCGGGCATCGTTTGTTCCGGCACCGCGACTTTGGAAGCCGCCTTTTTTGGCCTCCCTTACTGCCTCGTCTACAAAGCCGCCTGGCTCACATTTGAACTTGGGCACCGCCTCGTGAATGTCGATTGCCTCGGCATCATCAATATCCTTAACAACTACAAAACCAACCCTCCGCCCGATCCCCGCCTGCCAGCCAAATCCGCCCCCCACATTGTGCGCGAATTTATCCAACACTTCGCCACCCCGGAGGCCATGGCCGAAGAAGCCATCCGGCTTTTGGATGACGTCAAGTATCGCAGCGCCCTGACCTCAAAATTCCAGGAAATACTCGCCGGCCTCCAGGCCGAGGGAGCCAGTCAACGCGCCGCCTCGGCGATTTTGGCGGAGTTGAGGTGAACCTGAAAATATCGACTAAGAACGCTTTTTAACCTTCGCCTTCTTGACCACATCTTCAACAAAATTCGCTGTGACAAGAGTCAGCATTGGCCAAGGTCCGCGGGCAGACAAATTGGCTACCATTTCGCGCACTGCGCCGTAAAGCATTGAGGCACCGTTTACCGCAACAAGATTGTCGCATTTTTCCTCCGGGTAACCCTCGTGGACTTTAAAAAATCCCATCACCACGAATTCTCCGAGGTAGGCAGGCTGACTTTCCTCATGTGGCAGCAAGCGAACGGTCAGTGAAATCAGGTAATCCCTGGGTTTTCCTTCGGCTCTGGACAACTCGACATTCGTTTCAATCGAATTGAAGGCTTTGGGGTCGGCCTTTGTTTGGGCCTCGAGCAAAGCTTTTACAAAAAAATAACGTTCAAGCAGCAGGGATGACGGGCTCATTGTGAAGTTCCAGGGCTTGAAGTTTTAGCACTTTTACAAAGGATTTTGCCCCCCACTCGGGAACAGGGGCTGGACGCGCAGGCTCTTCCTTGAGGAAGTCAATCCATTCGGAAAGGGTTCCATCGGGTTGCAGGTGAATGCGCACTTCCGAGTCTAGTTTGCGAGCCACTTTGACCATTGTTTCCACTGTGAAATTATTGTTTCCACGAAGAAGTTTTGTAATGAAAGAGGGGTTTTTACCAAGTCGCTTTGCCAACTCGGATTTATTGATGCCGAGGCGCTCCATTCGCGCCACGATTTCCTCCGTGAAATCGAGAACTGTGCTCTCGACCCAATAGCTGTCACGTGATTTTGCACGATCAAGCAGGTTGCTGATAGATGTGGTTTTCATGGTTTTGATTTTTCAATAAGGATTGCTGATTTCACCTTTAGGTTAAAATAGGTCTGTTTGAGTGTTCCTGCACGTTTTATTTCGCGGTCCTGCACTTTCTTGGCTGGCTTTCCAAAGCCATGAGTACAAATGATCATTTTTCCAGAGTCATAGAAGTAGCAGATGCGCAGGCTCTTGGACTTAAATTCAAAAATTCCATCGCCAACCTCGCGAGACTTTTCTTTGTTTCTGGGAGGACCGTGTTTTGCCGTCCGATCGAGTAAGGCGACCATGCTGGCGACCTCGTCAGCGTCGTCCTGTTCCGCTTGCGCGAGGAAATCCTCTGTTTCGCAGGAGCCGTCGAAAACAAGTCCGTAGATGCAAAAAGCTGGTCCATTCAGAATTTGGCGAAGAGTGAGCTTCATCAGTTAACCTAGAGGTGAAATCTGTCAACCCCGTTTTTTCTTGCTGGATTCATCCGCCCCCTGCGGCATCAAGTCCTGCATCAATCCCGACCGCCAGCCGTGGAATTTTCCTTCCCGCAAGGCCTGGAAGAAATGGGTGAAATCCTCGGGTGAGAGGAAATAAAAATCGTATCTCCACGGCTCTCCCGCATTCTCCAAACTCTCATTCAGCGTTTTGAAGTGTTTTTCTCCGTCGCGGCACTTGGCGCGGTTTCGGTTGGAATCCTCCCCATCCTGCTTGATCTCGACGACGAGGATCTCCGTTTTTCCTGCGATTTTAATGAAGAAATCCGGATTGAACCGCTCGTTTGTGACGTGAGTTTTCGCCGCCTTGGCCGGTTTATAGGAGTAGGGAAAACTGTAACCGCCGATGTTCGGCATCTTGACGAAGGAATCGAAAAGCGGACCGTTCTCGAAGAGAAGTTCCGAGAACCGCCGCTCCGGTTCATAGCTGGCGTAGTGGACATTCCATGGGGTTTTGTAGTCCTTCAACTCAACTTGATGGATTCGTCTTGCAATGGCTTTTGCCTGTTCCGTCGCATCATCTCCGTAATCGGCACACATCCGGCGAAATTTCTGATACTGCTCCCACAGGTGAACCTCCGACCCGCTGAACGGGCTCGCATCACCCGTGACCGAATAAAGAGAGCCATGCTCCCTGAGCGAGCCTTCCGAGAATGATTGTCGGGGCACGGCGGTCAAATCCACCGCGATGATCTCCTTTGCCGTCTGGCTCATGCGGGGGTGTTCTCTGTCCAGGTCGCGGAACATCGGCCCGAATGCCTGCTGGAGCCGCAAGAAATTATCCTTGCTCAAAAAACTCTCGTCCTGCCCGGCAGATTTGAGCCTTGCGACGATGAATTCACGCAGCCTCTTCTTCGGCCATGCGGCCGCCTGCGTCTCATCCTTCTCTCGCAGAAACAGCCGGATCAACCTCATAGCATCGTCAATCTCAAAAAGGTCATAGTGGTCGATTTCGCGGGACAGTTTTCCCGTTTCGGAAAATGTGGAATACTCGGTTGTCTTGCGAGCCTGCGGCATAAATTCCACCTGTGGTTCCTTCGCCCGTTGGCGTTTTGTTTCGACCGACTTCTGTTTGGGTTCGTAGCGGAGATTGTGTATCGGGAAGACATACTGGCTCCGGCGCGGATCATACCCCCACGTGAGGGTGTTTTCCTCTTCAATGACCTCGGTGAGCAGTTTGCCGATCTCGACCGACCACGCATCGTGATTGTTCACTGTGATCAAAGGTTCCCGCGAGAGCCCGGCAGGAACGCGCAGTCCACGCCCGAGCACTTGGGCGATGAGCAGCTTTGAGTTGAACGCCTTCGACTCGTGTGGGACGATCAGGAAAACGTTTTTCACGTCCCAGCCCTCGGAAAGCATCGCGACCGAACAAATCCATTCGACCGGGCACGCGGGATCATCCACCTGTTTCAGCAACGCCAGATTCGCCTTTCGGCATTTTTCCGGTGAATCTTTGCTGTCTCGGGGGCTATAGGCAGCCTCGACACGCGCCTTGGCCGGGCCGTTTGACGGCACGCCGGAGGTCACCCAGATTGCTTTCTTCTCGGCTTCCTCGCGTGGGATCTTCTCCTTTTTCACGAGAAAATCCACGAGTTCCCGCCAGACTTCCACGCATCGGGCGATGTCAGCGGTCACCACGATGGAGAGAGGTTTTACCTCGCCGTAGTCCGCCCGGTTTTTTTCGTGGATCTTGTAGGTGCTCTGCCAGTCGTGTGCTTTGCGGGTGTCTTCCAGCTTGTAGTTGGGCTTTTTTACCACCTTGTCCCCGATGGCAGCTTTCAAGCCGTATCGGAAGATCACGTCCGGGAAATAGTCGTCATCCACGTAGGGCGTGCCGGTGACATTCACGATCAGCCGAAAATCGAACGCCTCCTCGTGGAGAAATTTCATCCATTCCTTCATCGCCTTGTCGGGCTGGCTGAAAAGATGGTGCGCCTCGTCGTTCAGAACGAGCGTGCGCCCGCCCACGCCTTTGAAACTATCCCGGATGGATGATCCGGTATTTTCATAGACCGCATGGATATTCTCCACGCAGATGTCACCGGGCTGGATCGTCTCGTTTCCCCGCTTGATCGCGGGGATCGCCACTGCCGCACCGAGTTCCTGCATGATCCCGGACAACTCCCCGTTACCAGCCAGCGCGATGAATTTTTCCAACAGCCCCTCTTCAATGGTGAGCGATGGGCAGAGAACCAGCACGCGATCAACCAACCCCTCGGCCAGTGCGATCGCCGCCAGCCCATACATGACGTAGCTTTTGCCCGTGCCGGTTGCCAGGTCGAGCGACGCCGCCTTGCGGTCTTTGAGTGGCATCTTGCCGAGGTAGGAGTCAATCCCCCCGTCATGTCGCTGCCGGATCGCTTCCCGCTCATTCCAATTCTCCCGCGCAAGACGTTCGAGATTGGGATATTTGTCGGAAACCAAAAAACGCAATGTCTCGCGGATCGCGTCGCGTTGGAAAGCGAACCGCTCGCCGCAGAGCAGATTCAGGAACGCATCGTATTTGTGAACAATCGCCTCAACCGGCTCGCGTGTGTCGTTCACCTTGAGCACTTGGTCGGCGATGCGGAATTGCAGGCTCATTTCGATTTCCTCCGTTTCTTGATGGGTTTCTTGGCGATGGTTTGCCGTGCGGCCTTGATCGCTGCCGCAGCACGACGGGCAAGTGCGACCCTCTGCGCCTTCCCGTCGAAGTTTGCCTTCTCCAACACGAGCGACTTCTCATTCCCGTAGCGGTCGCAGAGAATGACCATCATCCGCTTGCCTGGAAACTCCGCGTCCGGGATTCGGATTTCGAGCTGCTTCACATGATCCAGTCCACCCGCTTTGGCAATCAAGTCCTCGCCCCAAAAGACCTGGCTCAATCGGAAGAAATCGCCGTTGTATTCCGTATCCACCATGGCCATGGAAAATGTCTCGAAATTCCGGAAATCCTCCGGTTCGGTCGCGAGGGTCCGGGCGCGGAATTCCGAAATCCCGATCACGTATTCGGTAAGGAGTTCCCCCTTCCGGCTCGCTTTCTTTCCTGTCCAATCCACGAGCGGCTGGGAGATGAAGTCGAATCCAACCGCATCAATCACCTCGTTGACATCCTCCTCCTTCGCCGGTTGCTTGAGCGCGGCGGGTTCCTTCCGCTCGATGAGCCGCAGTAGGACGGATAGCGGCACCTTGAGAAAAATATACGTCGTCTCATCCCGTGTGACTTCATCCTCAGCGAAGTCCATCGCTACCACCGGCGCGATGACATAAAACCGTTCGCCGGGCTTGCCCCGCACCGTCCGGTGCAGGTCATCCACACAGCCGTAGTCGAGTGTCAGCTTCCGGTGGTCCGGGTAATTCCAGAGCAACGCCGAATGTGTGCCGATGTATCCGTCGAGCGCGAACCCGTAGCGGGCGTGCGGATGCTCGCGCACACCAAAAAGCTTCAGGACAAACGGACGGTAATCCTCCCATGGCAAATCCTTGATCGCCGCCATGTCGTAGACGCCCGCCCGGAAAAGCGCGAATTCCTTCGCGGGCAACGGCTGTTCCTTTTCCGCCTTGTCCTTGGGCGCGATGAGGGAAATCCGGAATTCCACCCCGCCGATCACAACGCGTTTCGCGCCGGGGGCTTCCTCGGGCTCGTCAAGTTGATCCTCGGGGATCCGCAATTTATCTTCGGGGCAGACCAGCGATAGCGAAGAACCTTTTTTGACCAGATCATATTTCTTTGCGAGAGCGGCGAGGTCATCGAGAAGTTCCAAAGTTACCTCGCATTCTCCTTTGCGGGCCTTTTCGGTGATGAGCAGCACTCCGGGCGCACCTTTCAAGTGCTCAGTCCAGTCTTCCACGCGCTCGGGTTCTGAACTGTCGTCCTTCTTTGCCGCGCCGATTGATGTCGTCAGCGAGAATAGCCGCTTCTGCGTGGTGTAGATGGATAGCTTGCCGCAATCCATCGCGATCCAGCGGCGATCCATTTTTTCTGCTGTTGCGACGGTGGTTCCGCTTCCGCCAAAACAATCAAGAACGATGTCATCGCATTTTTCAGTAGATGCACCAATTATGCGTTCCAAAAGTTTTTCAGGTTTCATCGTGGGGTAGTTCATTTCCGCACGATGGGCGGACATCGGATTGTCAATGTTGATGTCAATCCATATGTCCTCAATCATCTTTCCTTCGGTTTCTGCGAGGAACCATTTATATCGCCATCCAGCACCTTTACGCTGAGGAGGTATGAGCCTCTTGTCCACTTTCAGCTCCGCAAAAGTTGCCTGCGAATATGTCTTCAAAGAAACACTTTGCCACGGTCCCCGAGGATCGTTGTCGGGATTGGAGAAACGGCGCAGATAATCCTGAGAGTAAGGCTGAAACTGCTTTTTGAAGAAATAACGATCAGTTTTCGTGTAAAAAAATATACTGTCGTGATTGATAGGAAATTTTGCAGCTCGGGCCTTACTGCTTCCAGCAAACGGGGTCCGCTTCCAAATCAACTCATTCTGAAAATTCTCCTCGCCAAAAACCTCATCCATCACTGCCTTGATGTAATGCCCTTTCTTCGTATCGAGATGGACATAGATGCTGCCATCCTCCGCAAGAACCTCTCGTAACAAAATCAGCCGCCGCCGAAGAAACTCAATGAACTGAGCCCCGAGAACCTTGTCGCGGTAAGCCTTCTCCTTGTCCTTCATGAAGTCCTGCCGTGTGGCGAACGGAGGGTCGATGTAGATGAGCTTGATTTTGTTCCGGGTGCCGAGGCGGTTCGGCCCCTGCTGGTCGGCGAGCAGTTCCCGCAAAGCCATCAGGTTGTCACCCCAGACGAGCAGATTCCGCCAGCCGTCCTCATGCGGACGCTCTGTGCAGAACGAGCGGACCAACTGCCACGGAGCCGCCGGAGTCTGGGCCAGCACCTCCTCACGCTTCATCTTGCCGTCATAAACCAGCCGGTATTCCTTCCCGACCTCCGCAGGCCGCGCTGACCCTGGAAACAACTTTGCCCGCCACCGCTCCGCCAGAGGTTGTCCGGCCTCAATCAGCCGCAGGAGTTCATTTTTATCGGGTTCGGTCAGCATGCTCACAATTCAGCGATGATCGGACGGAAGACCTGATTGAACTTTTTGAGATTGTCGAGCAGCCAGCCAAACAACTCAGGCCAGTTTGCCCGCTCGGTAAAATCGCCGTCACGGCGGACATAGATTCGCCGCATTTTCGCATTGTCCGGGTTGTGCCAAGTCAGCGCGCAACCCAACTGTTGCTCGATGGCTGGCTTCATCGCCTCAAGCTCGCCAAAACATTCTGCCGCCTCCGATGATTGAAGAACAAAATCCACCCGCACTTCCGGAACCCCGAAGCTATTTGAAATCGAATTGAAGGAAGAGATGATGGAGGTCATCTTGAATCCCGCACGCCCGAGCGTGAAGTTCAGCCAATGCTGCCCTCGTGGTGCCTGACTGCGGAGCGTGGAGTGAGTTTCCACGAAATCTTTGAATGCCGTCCAGAATTCGAACTGCAACTGCTTATGCGGTGTCGGCGTTCCGTCCGCACCACCGGCTGCCGCCGTCTTGACCGCTTTCGACCAGTCGTTCGGTTTGCACACGATGTTGAATTTCGGAGCGGGTGAGGAGTTGCCAATCCGCCAGACTTCAATTTCAAGTCCGAAAAACGAAATGTCCTCGCCGGTATTGTCATTCAGCCAGTCTAGCGCGGCGCGGTGTTCGTCAGTGAATTTCGCTGCGACCCAAACCATGGTTTTCGCTCCCAACCCTGCGGAATAGGTCAGAATCTGACCGAGGTGCCGGTGGTCGGTCTTTTCGATTTGATTCTCGATAACGACCCAACTGCCGTCAGCGGTGTCTTTGCAAAGGATATCTGCCGAGAACGGGCCGACAGCAACCTCCTCGTCCTCGGGTTCAAGTTCCATTCCCAGAGTGTCGCCCAACCGTTTGAGGTTCTCAGGCCGACCAAGCCAGGGAGTAAAACTGGCGGATTCGTCCGCCCAGACATCACGCAGCGGAACGGGCATCAATTCACCGAGAAGAGGATCAGGCATTGGTCAAATGAGGTAGCAGGAATATTGAAAAGTTGCGAGGGTGATTTCCCAACGCGCTCATCCAAGCCATTTCGGAAGAAGGCCAGGAGCTGTTAATGAATCCACTTAGCAACGCCTTTACCTCACATTTCAGTAGATTTTAGATTGCTGGACGGACGGTTTTTACTTCAGAAAGTTTGAGAAAACAGACCTCAAAGACCTGGTATCAACGTGAATAGACTCAACACCCTGCCTGATGGATTCCTGCAGGCAGCCCCGAGCATATTGATTCGCCTGGCGACTACTCCTAATGCGTTGCCCCCATCCAGCCGTCTCCGCAGGGACCTCCTCCGGCGTATTCCTGGACATGGCTGACAATTTCTCCGTGGCGGTTGAAGATGGGGTGATAAAACTTGGCGACACACTCGCTGGCCTCATTGATGTAGTGGCCGATAAATGTGCGGCGGGAGCGGTCTTTTGTGCGATTGGGTCCTGAGCCGTGAATGAGGTGTCCACCAAAAAACAAGGTGGAGCCGCGTGGCACGGGGACGGGGATCGGGCTGACCTCACGGGGGAAGGGATTGATATGGCTGTCGCCGTAATTGTTCCAACTCCGCATGGCTGTGGCATCCATTTTCGGGCAAAGAATGTTTCCCTTATGGGAGCCGGGCACAACCCATAAACAACCGTTCTCGTCCGTGGATTCGTCAATCGCGGTCCAGGCTGCGATGCAGGTGGTGGGCTGGCTGATGAGGTAGAAATTGTCCTGATGCATGCCCTGGCCTTTTGCGCCGGGAGGTTTGTAGTAATACATGGTTTGAACACCAAGAGCCGGGCTCCCAAGCAGGGTTTCCAGGACGTCCATGACTTGCGGGTTCAAAAACCATTCTCTGGCCTTGGCGCTGTAGCGGTGGGGGTGCATGGCCCGCACTTGCTGTTTTGAGGGATCGAGTTCCTCAAACGTACATCCCGCATCATAGACTTTTTCCCCATTGTGTTTGTAATCCTCAAAAAAGGCCTCAATGGCGGCGAGCTCGTGGTTTTCGAACAAGCCGTCAACCACGCAATACCCGTCTCGGTGGAATGCTGCGATCTGCTCTTCGGGGATGGTCTGGGTGAGGGGGGCTGAATTCATAATCCGAATCTGTAGAAATATTCTGACATTTGGAATGGCAGGATTCCCTGTTTATATGGAATAATATCTTATTGTGAAGAATCAAAGCCACGATGATATCCTTCAAGAAAACAAGAAAATCTATGGCAATGAGTTTTCAGAAAAATCTGATTATAATACAGTTAGAGAGAATGGACGGCCCGATGGCCTCTTGATTTACACCCTTGCGGGAGGTGGTCGAGCCAGATTCCATGAGATGGAAATAAATATTGAACCAGGAAATCTCTGGCTCTATGAGCCCGGTTCCTTTCATGATTATGGGACAGCCAAAGGTCCCGGGCATTGGCATTTTCTTTGGGTTCATTTTGACGCACCAACGCGTTTTGCGAGCTTGTGTGACTGGCCTCTTTGGAGAGAGGGGATCCGGCGGTTGCAATTGCCCAAAGGATCGTTGCGTCACGAGGTTGAGGATGCCATGC
This sequence comes from Terrimicrobiaceae bacterium, assembly GCA_041749815.1. GTDB lineage: Bacteria > Verrucomicrobiota > Verrucomicrobiia > Chthoniobacterales > Terrimicrobiaceae > JAJTZA01. Next base: position 6,206 of record JBGTAR010000192.1, on the reverse strand, counting down.
GGCGAATGATTCATTTTAGTGGTCGTCCGGGAACGCATGCGGAGGCCCTGGCATTTCACGCCTTGGAGGAAGTGTTGCTTCTTGTTCGGCCCATGGCGGCAGGTGGCAGCGGCCGGGATCTTCGGATTCAGCGGGCCATCGATCACCTCACCCAGCATTACGAACAAAAGTTCGAGCTCACGTCCCTTGCAAAATTGGCGGGTCTTTCGATCTCCCGTTTGTCCCACCTCTTCCAATTGGAGACAGGCAGGAGCCTGCGCGAGTTACATGAAGAGGTCCGTATGGAACACGCCGCCTCCCTTCTCCGATTAACACAATTGAGGGTGGCCGAAGTTGCGTTGAAATGTGGTTACGAAGATGCCCTTTACTTCTCCAAAAGATTCCGCCTCCTGAAAGGGCTCAGCCCATCAGAGTTCCGGGGTCAACTCCGTCAACTTTGATTGGGGTCTTTTTGCTGCCGGAAAGAAACATGTTCCATGTTCCTTTACCCAAAGGCGATCACACCACCTTGCGCAGCAACTCCATATCGGTGAAGGCCTTGATATTTGCAATGGTGGCCCAGCGTGTTCCTTGATCGGCGGGAAGCTCAACTCTGTCCCCGACCTTTTTGCCAAGAAGTGCCTGACCAATGGCCGCCATGTAGGAGACGATCCCCTGGTCGGGAGCGCTGTCCCATGCGCCAAGGATGCTGAATGTTTCCTGCCCTCCACCCTCCAGATCCAGCAACACAATGGTGCCAATTGAAACCTGGGTGTTGTCCGGGTTTTCGAAGTTGGTTCCTCGGGCGCGGCCCAGATCGCGTTCGGATTCCGCACGTCGGCGCATCAGAACTCTCTGTTGTTCCTTGGCGGCCTTGAATCCGAAATTCTCGCGCAAATCTCCCTGATCTCTGGCCGTGGAGATATCCTTGGTGTTTTGCGGGATTTCCACATTGATCAAATGCTCGTAGGCGGCCTTGCGTTTTTCCAAGCTGGCCCATGAGACGGTGAGCGTTTCGTCAGCAACCCCCTCGTCGCCGCCGATCATGGATTGAATGTCGGGATAGAGTTTGATGATCCGACCGATGAGAGAACGTTTGTTCAGATCGTCATACACCGGAGTCAGCAACAAACGGCGCATGGCATCACGAACGGCATCTGGTTTGGCTTCTTTGAGCAGTTCCCCCAAAAGTTCGCGATCATCGAGCAGGAGGTCATGAAGGCGGGAGCCGCGCTTTTCTGCAAGCATGTCACGCTCCAAAGCGCTAAAGATTGCATTCAGAAGATCGGCATTAAACAGCTCGGGGAATGTGGCACCACGTTCCTTGCCAAGCCAGATCAGCGTCTCGGCGGAGACCGAGCGGTCGCTGACCCATCGTGCCAGGGCAGCTCGCAGGGCCTCGGTTTGGTGATGGCGTTCCAGAAGCTTCGAAATTTCTATGACCAACCGCGACGGGCCCTGCTTGGCCAGACGGAGGGCCACATCGACCCATTTGTCCTCAAAGGCTTCGGGAAACTGCTCCAAGGCCCGGCGCTGCTTGGCAGCGGGCAGGGAGGCAAAGAGCTCATGGATTCTGGGAAGCTCACTGCGAAGAATGTCCGCGACTGTGGGGGCTCCTTCTCCTGCGGCCAGGCTGCTGTGATGGGCCAAAATCTCGTCGCGCGCGAGGAGAAGTTCCAAAGCCTGAGCGGCTTGAAGGCGCTGCCCTTTCTGGGCGGCTTCCTCGATCTGAGCGGTCACGGCTTGTAACTCCTGGACCTCATTTGCGAGGTCATCCAAGCTCTTGACCACCTCATCAACGGCTGCAATTTGATCCTTCAAAAACCTCGCTCCCCGAAACTTGTCGAGGAGGCCCTTGCCCGGATCCGTGGGTTCGGACAGTAAAACCACTGCCTCGGTTTTTTTTGCTGGAAGCTGGAAGCATCCGTCGGCTTTTAATTTTTTCTTCGTGGAGTCCCACCATTTTTTAAACGCGGGAGCGGCAAACACCTCCGGGACAAGGCTTGCAGAAATTTGCTCGATGGTGGCGCGACCATCATGGTCGGCAAGGATGGACCGCACAAGGCCGACGGGATCGGCAGCGGCCTGTTCGCGCACAGCCTCCGGGGACGTGACCTTGCGGGCAAGGATGTGTTCCGCGGAAATGGCTACCAAGGTTTCTGTCGCATACTCGACCTGCATCGAGTGCTTTTTCTTGCTCGGGAAGTCGATGAAGATTTGAGCGGTCAACAAATTCCACTCCACCACCTGCCCGAAGCCCCAGCTTTTATGACGGCAAAAACTTCCAACCGTCAGCTTCTCAAGGGCCTCCGCAGTGGTCTGGTTAAGTTTTCCTGTGTCAATGGCCTGCTGGATGTCTTCGTTCATGACTCCTTTTTCTGATGAATCCGCCCGCGCTGCAAGGTCGGATGTTAAATCCTTGGAATCTTACAAAGACTTTCCTGACTCCTCTTTCGCAAAAATTGGCCAGAAATCAGGGCGCCTCAACAACTCTCAGGATGTCGACGGCCATCTCATCGAGATTTTCAAAGAGGTCTCTTTTGATCGTTTTGCGCACGGATTCCAGGGAGCCATGTTTCCTTTTCAGCAGCTCTGGGAGGCAGCCCACGGGGTTTTCTCCGGCCTCCAAACGCAAACTTCCCGTCAGCAAGGTCCTCAAACGGTAAAATGGCAGGTAGTGGTCTGCTTCCATCCGGTAGCGACACTCCAAAAACACATCCAACGCACGATCCCAATTCTCCCCGCTGAGCAACAAGGACCTCAATTCCAATAAATCATCCCAAAATTCCCGCCGAGTGTTGGGGAAGAGCTCCTCAACAATCCGGGCCGCGTCGTTTCTCCAGTGCTTTTTTGGGGTTTCCTTCATAAGTCTACCCTCACCATCGCTTATTGAGACCGATTCGCAAGCGCAGGAATCAAGAATTGCCAAAAATTTTGGAGTAACAAACACTCTTGATGATAGGTTGCTGATGTCTGCTCCAGTCAGATTCGTGGTCGCAGTGATCTGCCGCTTCGTTTTTATTCGGTTTCCGAGTCCCTGGAAACAATACGGCCTGCGGCTGCTTCGCGTGTCCGCCAGTGCTGGAAAAGCATAATTCCAATCCAAATTTTTAAGGCCATCGCAAGGGAGGCCACAGCCATGACCAGCACCTCGCGTTTGTAGTTTTTCGTTTGTCGCATGAGTGATGGCTACGTAAGCCATCGGTTCGAACTATGCAAGGGAATGCTGGATCAGACGTCAGTTAGCGCAGTTCTTCAGCGTCATCCTGTGGGGTGTCGTAATGACCGTTTTCGAGTTTTTGCCAAAAGAGCACGGGCGCATGGGTGGGGGGATCCTCCGGAGTTCGGAGGGTGCGGATGGTGCGGTGGCCGCGGATGGCCAGGAGGGAGGCTTTGTCAGTGATGCGGAGCGGGCTGAGCGTGAGCGACTCCAGGGGAAGCGTCAGAAGGGTGCGAAGGGAGGAAGGATTTGTCGCGCTCAGGTCCAAATTCCGGAGTCTGCGGCAATTCAGGAGAGGGCTCAGGTCGGGGGCATCACTGCCTGCAAGGCTCAGGGTTTCCAACTGAGGCATCATTCGGAGCGCCTCCAGGGATCGGATGTGGGTGTTTCCAAGATTGAGTGAGCGAATCCGCAGAAAGGAGCGTGGGCTGGGCGGGAGGGATTCGATGGGAGAGTCAGTGAGGTCAAGGCTCTCGAGGGGCAGCGTGGCCACGGTTTCCCAATCCACGGAAGCGCAGTTTTTGAGGGTGAGTGCATTCACCGGGGCTCCTCTTAGTGCGGAGAGGTTGGCGGCATTGCCAGCCAGAGTGGCTGAGATCCCGCCAGGTGAGTTGCGGTCACCTGAGACGGTGGGGGCCTGCTCGAGGTTGTTGTCGATCATCAGGCTGAGGGCCATTTCGCTGGGGCCAGACTCCCTTCCCAAGGGGGACTCTTTTTGCAGGCCGGATTTCATCAGCGTGGGTTTGCTGGAAAGAAATCGAAGGACGCTGCCTGCGGCATGATCATTCGGGGAACCCGAGCGAAGGAGGGCGTCGATGGTTTCACTGTTTCGCGAGCTTCCAGCGGTTGAGAGATTCACTGCAAAGGTCCGCATGGCGGCCGCATCATCGTCGGGGCGCATGCCGGGCCGGTCTCGCAGGGGGAGTTCTTCGGCTTTCAAAAATGCACTGGCGGCGGACGGGTATTCCATCGCGGCCAAATGCAGGCGGCCTTTTAACATCCAGGCGTCACGGAATTTCGGGTTGGAGGAGAGGGCACCCGAAACAAGGTCGATGGCTCGGGAGAGCAGTTGGATCACACGGTCGGGATTTTTTTCATATCGCTGGAGTTCAAATGGGGAGAGTTCGAGGTGGAAGATCGTGATGGCCTCACCAATGGCCCGTTGGGCTGCGGCCATGGCAGCGGGGTCTCTTTCCCGCTCGGGGAGAAGGGAGGGCTGCGGTTCGGGCACCTCGGTGACGGAAGCCTGGATTTCTTCAATTTGCTTTTTGGTCTGCTGCAAAAGAGTTTCCTGCTCGGACCTCTCCCGCTCGGCTTTTTCGCGGAGGCCGCGTTCGGCCTCCGTTTCTGCTTGAGCGATTTGGGTGGAGGCACGGGCAGCCGCGACAGCATCTTCGGCCGCTTGTTTTTCCAAGAGCAAATCCTTGATGCGTTGCAGTTGCTTTGTGGCAATCTGTTCTTTGGATTCGGCCTCCAGTCGTTTTTCTTCGGCGAGCGTTTTATGTCTTTCTGCTTCGGAGCGGAGTTCTTCCGATTCCTTCCTGGCGGCTGTCTCCGTGGCGAGCTGACGGCTCAGACTCCACACCGCCACAACCACCATGCCAATGATCATCGCGAGAGAAACCGCGGAGATTGCGGTGGCGGCGCGGTTTCGCTGAACGATTTTCCTGGCAAGGTCCAGAGCGGAGACCGGTTTGGCGGTGATGACTTCCCCCCGCCGGTAGCGGTCCAGGTCCGCGCGGAGCGCCGAGACGCTTTGGTAGCGCCTTGACGGATCATTGCGGAGGGCTTTCAGCGTGATGATCTCAAGATCCACATCGATCTTCGGGTTGATGGATCGCAAGCGGGGCGGTTCATGCGTACGCAGGGCCTGGGCATCGGTGACAATGTTGCCGGTGGCTTCAAAATGACGTCTCCCCGTCAGCATTTGAAACAGAATGGTTCCGATGGCATAGACATCCGCCCGCTCGTCCACGTCCTTACTGGACTCTGCCTGTTCGGGGGGCATGTTCTCAAGCGTGCCAACCACATGACCGCTCACTGACAGGGACTGACTGCCATCCGGGGTGCTGATTTTTGCGAGGCCGAAGTCGGCGACCAGGGGTTCACCATCCTCGCGAAGAAGGATATTCCCCGGCTTGAGATCACGGTGAAGGACCCCGTGTTCGTGGGCAAATTGGATGGCCTCACAAACCCGCAAAACAATGGATATACTTTGTTGAACGGGAAGAACACGGCTGGTTTTTGATTTTGCGCGAGCCTGTTCCTCCTCGGCAGCGGCTTCCGGATCCTCCGCCTTGAGAAGTCTCTCCGAACGGAGGGATCGGATCAAAGTTGGCAAATCGACCGGCCCTTGGGAAACCTGCGAGGAGTCCTTGCCTCCAAAAATAAGATCCGCAAGAGACAGCCCATCCACATATTCCATCGCAATATATTGAATGCCCTCAAATTCGTTCATCTCATAGACACGACAAATATTGCGGTGGGGCAGGCGTGCCATGATCTCGGCTTCCCGGCGAAATCGCTTGAGTTGCGCCTCGGTGACCGATTCATGTGAGTGCAGGACTTTGATCGCGACGTTATTTCCGAATCGATCCACCCCCCTCCACACCCGGCCCATCCCCCCGGTTCCGAGAACTTCGACGAGCCGGTATTTGCCGAGAATCTGAGCCGTTTGGGACGCGATCACATTGTCCCCCCGGAGCTCAATGGAATCCCCAATGGCCGAAGTCCGGACAACTCTCAAAATGGGGGTGGCCGTGTCCCGACCGGGAACTTTTAAACACCAGAGATAATCAAAACTGAATTCCGCTTGGGAGGGGTCCTGATCCACGCCCGGCCCCACCAAAAAAATAATTCGTCGCAAGGCTTCAGGAAGAGGCTCGATTTCATCCCCGGTCCATTGGAAATCGCTCAGATCCGGCTCTGCTTCGGTGATGGCCCGGAGGTGGCTCCATCCCTCGGGCAGAACCCGCAGAAGGTGGGTGAGCGTGTGCTCGGGCACCAG
>JBGTAR010000191.1:0-15752 GCA_041749815.1 Terrimicrobiaceae bacterium | reverse complement strand
CCTGCCGTTGGTTCTTGGGGTGGGGGTTGATTACGGCACGCATATCATCCTTGCGACCCGCGAGAAGAGCGAGGATCAGACCTCACTGGCCCATGTGATCAAGCCGGTGTGGATCAGCGGCCTGACAACGATCTGCGGTTTCGGAGCGCTTGTGCTTGCGGTGAATCCGGCGCTTTCGGGCCTTGGAGCCGTGTGTGCTGTGGGTGTTTTTAGTTGCCTGGTGCTCGCATTTTTGTTGGTCGCGCCCGGTGCCTGTTTGATCGCCCGGCTTGCCCCCGGCAAATTCAGCGCGTAAATTTCCAGAGCTTATGAAATTCTTATTTCTCACCATGGGGTCGCTCCTGATTTTTGCCGTCACAGCCATGGCCGACCCCACCATTTATTCGGCCCAACAAAAACTCAAACAGCTCGGGTTTTATCAGGGTTCCATCGACGGCTCCTATGGCAGCCAAACCGCAGCAGCCGTCCGGCGCTATCAACTGGCAGAAGATTTGCGTGTCACCGGGGAACTTAACCCCCAAACCCTCAACAGCTTGAAAATTCAGCCTTCGACCAAATCCCCCAAAAAGCAATCCTCCCAAGCAGCGCCCGTCCCACAATATGTTGCTCTGGCCGACCTCTTCAAAGGCGGGCCATTCATATCGGTCGGGCCGGAATTGCAAATTGCCAGCATCCGCCAGGCTCAAAAAAATTTGAAACTTCTCGGGTATTATCAGGGCCCCATCAATGCAGCCCCAAGCACGGCCCTTGTCTCCTCCCTGAAAGCCTGGCAAAAGAGTGCGGGGTTTCGTCAGAGCGGTCGCTTTGATGAAAACACGCTCAAGGGGCTCGACATTATGAGCAATTGAACAACCCGTCTTCCACGCCGGAAAAACCGGACTATCTGGGGCGGGGCATTTCTGTCATTTCCTGGCTGGTCCTTGCTGGAATCCTGATTCTGGCGGCGGGGGCCCGCGCGGCGATTCCGCCGGTCCCCATCGCTGAGCCCGATACATGGGGGTGGCTTGGCGCGGGTTTGGGGTGGATTAGCAACTTGGGATTCAAAGAAGTCTTCGAGCGCGAATGGCTCTACGGGGCTTTTCTCGCGGGGTGCCTCAAATTTGGGGGTTCCTTTGCGGGGATTGTGGTCATCCAGCAGAGCCTGGGGGTTATTGGCGGTGCCGTGGCTTTTTTGACGTGGAGAGTGTGGCTTGGAATTTTAAATCCGGCACCCGCATGGAACCTTGTGGCTTCAGCTGTGGGATTGGGAGTGGTTTGGCTGAATCTTCTTGATACCCATCTTCTCAGCCTGGAAATCAGCCTGCGACCTGAGGCGATTCTGATGCCAGTCGCTTTTGCCCAGCTGGCCTGCATCACCCTTTTCAGTTTTTTCTGGTGGACGTGCCCGCGAAGGCTTCCTGCCATCCTGTTTGGAGCGCTGGCGCCGCCGCTGGCTTATGCTCTTTATGTTCTCAAGCCAAACTGGGCTTTGGCGGTTCCTCTGACGCTGCTTCCTCTCGGTTTTGCGCTTGTGGATTGGCAGAGATGGGCTCTGGATTTGCGGGGGCTGCTGGCTCCCGTGCTGGGTGGCATCCTTGCCTTGGCCTGTGTGTGGCTTCCCGGGAAACTGATTTTTGAAAGGCCCGATCAAAAGCGCCTGGTTCTCCCAATGACGCTGCTCACCATCCATGCGGATGTGGTCCTCAAGAGTCTGCGATCCTCGCCACTTCCGGGGCTTCCGGAGGGAACAATTGATCTTCTTGAAAAAGAGTTTGAGGCGGCAAAAACCCAGAACAACTATTATCGCAGGCTTGGGTTCGACCCGGATTACATCATGTATCGCTCCTCGCTTTTTCCATGGCTGGAGCGCAAACACGGCTTCACCCGCGAGCAAATCGCCAGTTTCTGCACGCAGTCCTACCTCAATGCCTGGAAAACCCACCCGGTTGATATGATGGCAAAGATCTTCAGGCAGTTTGATTATTTTTTACGGCCGGACGAAGCGACATTTACCCGCAAGCGTCTGAACCTCGGCAAATTCTACGCTCACTCGGAATCCTTGTATCCCCGCGAGCTTGGTCAGGAATATTCGGCGGCTGTGGCCGGCCCCTTTGTGGTTTGGCGGGATCAAACCACGGCTGCGGTGGAGGCTGACACTCGCCTGCAGGCTCCCCGCAGGGTCCATGATATCCGCCGGACCTTTCACCCCCTGGTGCCATGGATCACCGGAATCTTTGCCGTGGTGTTTGTGGCATGTTTTTTTAAAAAGGAGTGGCTGCCGCTCCGTCTGAGTGGGTTCATGACACTTGTTTTTTGGTTTGCGCCAGCCGGCAATGCGTTGACCGTTGCGGTGGCTCATGCGCTTGATAACAGTCGCTACCGGATCAGTTACGGAGGGCTGCTGGCATTTGCGTGCGCGGCCATGGTGGTTTTTATGGGGGATGTGATTATTCGTGCGGTGCAGGCACGATTCCGCCGATGAAAACCCGCGCGGACTGGATTTTTTTGGGAGCCCTGATGGTTTTGGTCATCGCATTGGGGGTCATTGGATTTCGCATTGCAGGCTCCACCAATCAGGAAATCGAACCTTACGATCAAGGGGCCTACATTGGGATGGCACAAGCGATGAAAAACGACCTGCTGCCAGCCAGAACGGATGGAACGAGGAATCCGCTTTTTCCCTGGTTGGCAACCCGTTTTTATGACCCCGCTGCGCCGGATTTTTTTGCAGCGGGCAAACGTCTGAATGTGCTGCTGGCTGTGATCGGGGTATTCTGCATTGGCTTCGCAGCCAAAAGCAGGATGGGTCCCTTGGGTTCATGGAATCTGGCAGCAGTGAGTGGTCTTGGCAGCCTGCTGCCAATCAGCACATTTTTTGGAGCAGAGGTTTTATTCTATCTGTTTTTTACCGGGATGTGGGTTGCCGCTTTGGATCATATTCGTCGACCACGAGCGATCACGGGGCTGATCCTTGGTGTGTTCTCCGGGTTGGCCTACCTGGCCAAACCCAGCACGGGTCCATTCCTTGCCGCGTTTGCGGGGTTTTTGATTCTTCTCATTCTTATCAAAAAGTTGTGGCGGAATCCCCCGGCCTGGTTCCTGGCCCCCGATTGGCGCGCGAGTGGAGCAATCCTTGGGCTGCTTGTCGCTTTGGCTTCTTATTTTGTGATGATCTCTCCGCGTCTGGATTCTGCACAACGAACGTTTGGGAGTGCCTTTTACAGCCTGCCATCATTCTGGTTTTGGGCAGATGATTGGAAGACCTGTGTCGAAAAATACGCGAACTGCACGGAATACGGACTCTCAAAGCTTCCACCCGAGGAGTGGCCAACCGCAGGCAATTATTTTCGCAGAAATTCTCCGGCGGTGGCCTGGGACCGACTGATGGGGGGAACCTTGATCAAGCTTCAGCAATTGGTGATTCCTGATGGGAGGATGCCATGGAAAGCCGAAAACCGCAGCAAGCCTAAGCGGATGGTGCTTCCTGCGAGGGGTTGGTATCTGGTGATTTTTGGAGCGCTTGCGGTCCTGATGATTGCCATGGCCAAAGGAAAACCTCTCACAGATCCTGGAGGAATCGTCGGCCTGGCGTTTGGTGCGGGGGTCTTTTGTCTCTTCACTTTCGCTTATGGGTGGTATCATGTGATCGGACCCGGCCCACGCTTTGTGATGATGTTTTATATTCCCCTCTGCTGGTCATTTTTTTCGTCAGCAAAGGTCTCAGCACAAGGTCACGGCCCTGCCAGATTTCTCACCATCTTTCATGGCCTGCTGTCCCTGGCGCTTGTGTGGAGGGTGGGGGAATTGCTCCTCAATACGAATTTCGAAAAAATCTCTCATGCGTTTTAAGATTCCCAAATTCCTTTTCTCAGCAGGTGCTGTTTTGGGAGTCCTGTGTTTGGGTGTTTGTATCTGGCTGATCTTCGCTCATAACCCATGGAAGGTGCTTGCTGCAGATCCTGAGCTGGATCGCCTCCGGTCCCTTGTTCGTTTTTACAGTTGGTGGGCGGCAGCAATGAATGCGGTTCTGCTTGCCATCCTGGCTCTCACCGCCCGCTGGTGGGCCGCCCCCACAAAAGCCAGCAGTGGCACGTGGCTGCCTAAGCTGTCTGCAACGCGCTGGTTTTGGCCCGTTGTTCTTGCAGCGATGTTTATCACCGGAATCCAAGGCCTCCAACGGATTGACCAAAGCCTGTGGGATGATGAGGACAGCAGCGTGCGCCTACAAATTCATGGCGAACTGCAAAGACAGGATGACGGGAGTTTGAAGTGGAGGCACCCCACATGGCAGGAGGCTTTTTTTTATTACCGACGTCCATCCAATCACCATCTTCAGACCATCCTTTCCAGGGTGTTCCATGACACATGGAAGGCCGTGGCCCGTCCAGGCGGGCTTCAACTGAGCGAGCCAGTGATGCGGATTCCTGTTTTGATTGCAGCTGTGGGTTCGATTTTGGGCATTGCGATCCTGCTGCGCCGGTTGGGGCTTCCCCGAGCGGGAGCACTTGCCGCCCTTTTGTTGGCGATCCACCCGTGGCACATCCGCTACGCCATCGAGTTACGCGGCTATGCCTTCACCCTGCTCTTTTTGCCATTGCTGATCTGGGTGCTTCTTGAGGCAATTGAGCGTCGCCGGTGGAAATGGTGGGCCGCTTTTGCACTTTGTGAATTTCTCCTGCTCTATTCCCACCCCTCCACCCTGTATGCCCTGGTGGTCGCCAATGGTCTTGGTCTGGTTGCCGTTATCCTCAGAAATCGAGCCACTCCTCCATGGTGGGAGCAGCCCTCTCGCCTGGTCGTTGCAAGCATCTTTGCCGGCATGGTCTACCTCCAGCTCATGCTGCCATGCCTTCCTCAGCTCAGAGAATATTTGGCCGCCGCAACGGCCTTGGGGGTTCTCAACACCCGCTGGAATTTGAATCTTGCGTCGCATTTTTTCTCAGGGATTCCATGGAACAACTCTGACTCGGCTGATTCTGGATCCTTGGAGCTACGGTGGATCGCTGAGGCCAGTCCCGTCGTCTATCAAACCGCCTTTGTGGTAGTTTGTGTTTTGCTTTTCATTGGCATCGCCCGCCTCCTTGTCGCTCGCCCGGTCGGTTGGCTCGTCGCAACCATTTTTGTTCTCCCGGGCTGTGTGGTTTATGCGTTGGCCCTGCGGAATGGAAACTACCTCTATGAGTGGTATCTGATTCCCGCGCTTCCCGGCATCGTGGCCATGGTTGCCATTGGTCTGGATGGCGTCTCCTCTCCGCTCGCTCGCGTGAATCGGTTTGTCCCTGTGGTCGTGATGACTCTTGGCGTTCTGGGTTTTTGGACGCTCACAAGCCCGGCTCGGACGTGGTTACTACAGAACTCGGTTCAGCCGATGCGGGAATCGGTGCTTTATCTGCGTCCGACGTTGGACCCCTACGATCCGCGTCAGAAGGAGGTTCTCACAGCCCGCTTAAATGCTCCGCCAAGGTCCTATGACCCAAACGGCCTCTCAATTTCCTCCATGCCAAAATTCCTGGAGGCCATGCGATTGGCTGACGAAACCGGCCTCCCCCTTAACGTCAACTACGGCAATCTCCCGGCAGCCGCCGTGGACTATCCCAACATTTACCGGATGATTGAGGATGATGCCTTGTTTGAAAAAGTGACCGTCATCCGTGGTTTGGACCCTTCTTTGGATCGGTTTATCCGTCGATATCGGCCTGGGTCGCTTGCCAATTACCCCATTCCTGATGCTGAGAAATAACCCTGCCCGGTCACTTGTGCTGTGCAAATCCCACGCATGGGTTTAGAATTTCAAGCCTCCCACATCGATTATTTATGAATCCATCAACCCTGACCGACGATGACTTTTACGCAATTATTGAGGCGCGCCATGGGGATCCCTTCCGCGTGCTTGGTGTTCGGGAATATCAAGGGGGATGGTTTGCGAGAGTTTTTCGTCCGGATGCCGTCTCGGCGGAACTCGTTGAACTGGGCGGGATGGAACGTCGTTTTTCGTTGGCCCGGCTCAACCCCGAGGGGTTTTTTGAGAGCCACCTGAAAGAGGTTGACGGTCCGCTCATTTACGAAATCGAATTCACCGGACATGATGGAAGCACGTGGCGTCAACGGGATCCCTATTCCTTCGGACCGGTGCTTGGTGAGATGGATGTTTATCTCTTTAATGAGGGGACGCACTACGAGATTTATCAAAAGCTCGGGGCCCATCTGAAAACTCATGAAGGTGTGACCGGCACGCACTTTGCGGTTTGGGCTCCCAACGCCCAGCGCGTGAGTGTGGTGGGAGACTTCAATGTCTGGGACGGCCGCATTCACCCCATGAGGAGGTTATTGCCAGCCGGGGTCTGGGAAATTTTTATCCCAAACGTCGGTGAGGGCGATCATTACAAGCTGGAAATTCGGGGACCCCAGGGTGATGTCACTCTGAAAACCGATCCCTTCGCGTTTTTTGCCCAGCATGGCAAGGAAACGGGCTGCATGGTCTTTGATATTGAACGTTACTCCTGGGATGATGCGGAGTGGATGAAGACCCGGGCGGAGCGGGACCCTTATGCCACTCCCATGAGCGTCTATGAGGTGCATCTTGGGTCATGGCAGCGCGTGACAGAAGAGGGCGATCGATACCTCAGCTATTTGGAACTTGCCGACCGCCTGATCCCCTATGTCAAAGGTCTGGGCTTCACCCACATCGAGCTCATGCCGATCATGGAACACCCCTTCGATGGATCATGGGGTTACCAAGTGGTCAACTATTACGCGCCAACAAGCCGTCACGGGAACCCCGACGAATTCCGCAACTTTGTGGATCGATGCCACCAAGCCGGCATTGGTGTGATTCTGGATTGGGTCCCCGGCCATTTTCCCAAAGATGCGCATGGACTCGCAAGGTTCGATGGCACCTGTCTTTACGAACATGAAGATCCCCGCCTCGGTGAACACATGGATTGGGGTACTCTCATCTTTAACTATGGACGTAACGAGGTCCGGAACTTCCTTGTTGGCAATGCTCTCTTTTGGTTGGACGAATATCATCTCGATGGCCTGAGGGTCGATGCGGTCGCATCCATGCTCTATTTGGATTATTCCCGGGAGCCCGGGCAATGGGTTCCCAACTGTTTTGGGGGACGGGAAAACCTGGAGGCCATCAATTTCTTAAAAGTCTTTAACGAGGTGTGTTATGCCAAACACCCCGGAGTGGTAACCATTGCCGAAGAATCGACCGCATGGCCGGGCGTCTCAAAACCCACTTACACCGGTGGCCTTGGTTTTGGCTTCAAATGGAACATGGGCTGGATGAATGACAGCCTGCGCTACATCAGCAAGGAACCGATCCACCGCCGATTCCATCAGGGGGAAATCACCTTCTCCATGATCTATGCCTTCCAAGAACATTTCATGCTGGTGCTGAGTCATGATGAAGTGGTCCACGGCAAGGGATCGCTCATCAACAAAATGCCGGGCGATGACTGGCAAAAATTTGCGAATGCCCGGATGTTCCTTGCATGGATGTGGGCACATCCCGGCAAGAAGCTCATTTTCCAAGGGATGGAATTTGGTCAGTGGAAGGAGTGGAGCCACGATCGCAGCCTTGACTGGCATCTGACGCAATACCCGCTTCATGACGGGCTTTCGAGGCTTATCCAACATCTTAATTGGCTCTATACCCATGATCCCGCGTTCTACGAGCTTGATGACACTTATGACGGTTATGAGTGGATTGATTTTTCTGATGGCGACAATTCGGTGTGGTCCTTCCTGAGAAAATCCAAAAAGGGCACCCCGATTCTGTTTGTGGTGAATGCAACGCCGGTTGTCCGTGGGGGCTATCGCGTGGGGGTTCCCCAGCCGGGATTCTGGCAGGAAGTGCTCAACACCGATGGGGCAACCTATGGTGGCAGCAACATCGGAAATTTTGGAGGGAGCCATGCCAACGAACATTGGGCCTGGCAGGGAAATCCTCACTCCATCCTGATCGACCTGCCACCACTCTCGGTGTCAGGGTTCAAGCTGCTCTGATCCAACAAGCAGCAACCGAATTCACCGCGAAGCCTCCCCTTTGTTGGTAGGGCTGGTCCTCCATAGCCTTGGCGAAGGAGGACCGTCATCCCAAAAGCGGTAACCCACAGGACGGCAAGTTATTGACGATTGCCGAGTGTTGATTATTTAATTTTGATGGAATGCACACAATGTTTGTGAGCAGCTCGAAGACCGCCGATGCGAATTCGAGGTGACCTCACAGTTCAAAAATCAAAAATCATCACTCTTCACTCCAGTTCCTCCCCCAGTTCGCTTCTCTCCCCATCCCCAAACGCGCCCTACCCGGGAGAACGGGCTGGCGTAAGCGCGAAGCGCCCCTTTGCTGGTAGGGCTGGCAGTCCCTTGCCCGCCGTCGCATGAAGCAGGAGAAGTCGGCGGTCAGGGACTGACGCGCCCTACCCGCGAGAACGTGCTGGCGAAAGCGCGAAGCGCCCCCTTGATGGCAGGGCTGGGCAGTCCTCCCTCGCCAAGGCTATGGAGGACACGTCTCATGCCCGCCGTCGCATGAAGCAGGAGAAGTCGGCGGATCAATCGTCTGGCAATAGGCTTTCCGGCAGACCCATGAATATTGAACCGGTTTCGGCACGCCATTTTACTCGGCCATCTTCCAGAACTTCGAGGATGACGCCGCGGAGGGAACCTTTGAGAGTGCGAACCTTGTCGCCGGGAGAATGTTCTGCCGCACGACAGAGGCTTTCCAAAATTCGCCCCATACTTTCACGGTCGAGAACACCTGCGATGTAGTGCGCTACGGTTGATGTGGCATTTCGGCGGCGTGAGGTCGGAAGTTCGGCAAAAAGAAAGTCAGAAAATGTTCGGCCGATGTCGGCGAAAGTATTTCCATTATAGAATAGGAACGGTGCTGAGCGATGGCAGTAACGAAGGAAATCGAGCGTTTCCGCCAGTGTAAAGGTTTCTACTTGGAACCTCTTTTGCCAGTCTGCCGCGACGCCCGCATGGCTCTCCGGATTCTCTCCGTGCTGCGCGCCTCCTCGCTCACACACTCCTCTGTTGTGGCGCTCAACAGACTCCCAGTCCCAGTTCGTGAGAAAAGCGGCTCGGGCTTGTAACGGTGATTCTGAGCCAGCGCCTCCTTCAGCGCCTCCTCTGGCGTGGCGAACTTCAGAAGATCCGGTCGTAGTTTCATCGCACATAAGCACTACTGTAATTCTCGAATAATATCAAGCTGTCCGGACTATTTGCGAGGAGACTGCCAAGCCTGGTTCAATGTTGGTGGCTTTTTGCGACTTGCACCAAAGGCGCGAGGGCAGGGGTGGTCTTCTGACCATCCACAACAAACTCTGCGAGGGTCCTTGCCGTTTTGGCAGGCACTGTGGCGCGGACGAGGATCGCGTCATCCAAATATTCTGTGTCATGCACGGTGCCATCGCGGTGGAGTCGCGCAAGGAGGTCGGACCGATCAAGAGGGAATTTCAGGTCAAGTGCGTGGGTTCCCGCAGAGACAAAGTCTCCAATCCGGTCGACCAACTCTTCAAACCCCGCTCCGGTTTGCACGGAGACAAAGACCGCCTTCGGAAAATGGCGGCGGAGGATAATTTTTGTGCTTTCGTCATCGACCAGATCCATCTTGTTGAAGACCACCAGTGTTTGCTTCGTTTCGGCGTCAAGGTCGCCAAGGACTTCCATCGTTGTGTTATAAAATTCCATCACCCGCGGGTGGGACGCATCCAACACGTGGATCAGGAAATCCGCGTGAGCGGCCTCTTCCAGCGTGGCACGAAAGGCGTCCACGAGTTCATGGGGAAGTTTGCGAATGAATCCGACCGTGTCGGTGAGAAGCAGGGGTTGCTTGTTGGGAAGGGCAATTTTGCGGGTGGTCGTATCCAGCGTCGCGAAGAGTTTGTTTTCCACCAGGACATTGGCGCCGGTCAGGCGGTGAAGCAGGGAGGATTTGCCAACGTTGGTGTAACCCACAATTGCGGCATTGGGGACGGGGGCGCGTTTTCGGCCTTTGCGTTGTGTGGCCCGCGCACTGCGCACCTCGACCAACTCCTTCCGAAGCCGGTCCATCTGACCACGGATTTTGCGGCGATCCTGTTCCAACTGGCTTTCGCCTTCGCCTTTGGCTCCGATGCCGCCGCCCTGCTTGCCAAGGTGTCCCCAGGCCCGTGTCAGACGAGGGAGGGAATAACTCATCCTTGCAAGATCCACTTGGATTCTTGCCTCGCGGGTTTGAGCACGGGCTCCAAAAATATCGAGAATGATTTCCTGGCGATCGATGACAAGAACCTTGGAAAGCACTTCCCAATTGCGTTGCTGAGCGGGGGTCAGCTCATTATCAAAAATCACGACATCACATTCCTGGGACCGCATTCGCTCACAAATTTCCTCGGCCTTGCCCGAGCCAATCAAATAGCGGGCCTGTGGTTCCCGCATATAAACCAACATGCGATCCACAACGGGAATCCCCAACGTCCGAACAAGCTCTTCCAACTCCTTGAGCAAGTCTTCCGCATCAGCACGCTCAGCCTGATCACTGTACGCCCCCACCAGCAGGGCCCGTTCGACCATTTTTTCGCGTGGCTTGATTTCAAACATAGGGGCTACCAGCCAAGAACATACGCGAAGATCAGCGGGGCCACAATGGCAGCATCTGATTCGATGACGTATTTGGGGGTTTTGATCCCGAGTTTGCCCCAGGTGATTTTTTCATTTGGAACCGCCCCCGAATAACTTCCGTAACTGGTGGTCGAATCACTGATCTGACAGAAGTAGCCCCAGAGGGGAACCTCGGGCCGCTGAAGATCCTGGTGCAGCATGGGCACCACACAGATGGGAAAGTCTCCCGCAATGCCACCACCAATCTGGAAAAATCCGATGGACCCGACGTGCCCAATGTTGGTCGAGTTGGCCTGATACCATTCCGCGAGGGAAACCATGTATTCAATGCCTGTGCGCACGGTGTGAATGTTTTTGACGTCCCCGCTGATGCAATGTCCGGTGAACATATTGCCCAGGGTCGAGTCTTCCCATCCAGGCACAAACATCGGGAGATTTTTTTCAGCCGCTGCCAGCAACCAACTGTTTTTGGGGTCGATCTGATGCTCGAGTTTTCCAGAGAGCAAAATGCGATACATGAACTCATGCGGGAAATACCGTTCGCCCGCTTGATCCGCGGCGACCCATTCCGCCAGGACCGCGGCCTCAATTCGACGCATGGCCTCCATTTCGGGAATGCAGGTGTCTGTCACACGGTTGAGGTGGCGGTCCAGAAGCCCCTGCTCGTCCTCGGGAGTCAGATCCCGGTAATTGGGAAGTCGAACGTAATGGTCGTGGGCCACCAGATTAAAAACATCTTCCTCCAGATTTGCTCCCGTGCAGCAGATGGCATGGACTTTTCCCTCGCGAATCATCTGAGCCAGAGAAAGCCCCAGTTCCGCCGTGCTCATCGCCCCGGCCAATGTCATAAACATCACTCCACCTTGATCCAGATGCGCCCCATAAGCCGTGGCGGCATCTTTCAGCGTGGCCGCATTGAAATGCCGGTAGTGATGGTCAATAAATTCAGAAATCGGGGATTTGCTCATCCCGATTCAATACTCCGAGCAGCCCTCGCCCGCAATTCATTCCTTGATCTCAGAGCCTGTTATGCACTTTGGCGAGCAAATACCCGCCAAAGTGCATAACAGGCTCTAGGCAGCCACCGGGGGGCGTTTGCTTTGCAGCTTGGAACGTTGGATCGGGAGGCGGACGCGAAATGTTGCCCCCTGACCCTGTTCGCTTTCGCACGTGATGGAGCCGCCAAGGTGCCCGAGAATGCGACCTGCGATATTCAGTCCCAGACCAATGGATGCTTCTCCTCCAGTGGGTCGGGCCGACAGGGTGCCAAACCTTTTGAACAGTGAAGCCTGGTCCTTGGCGGAGAGCCCGGGTCCGCTGTCCTCAACTTCGAAGAGTAGCCAGTTTTCATCGATTTTCGCCCGTGTGATCACGGATCCTCCGGTTGGGGTAAATTTGAGAGCATTGCTGAGCAGGTTCTCGGCAACACGCAGGAAAAGGTCCTCCTCGATCCCGATTACGATCTCCGGCGTGTCGATTTCCATTTGGAATCGAATCGATTTCCGACGGGCCTCCCCTTTGAGGTGCGATTCAAGACGCCCCAGCAGTTTGGCAAGGGTGGTCTCGCTGACGTGTGTGCTGGAGGGCTTCGGTACGCTGGAAATACCCCCCCGATAAACTTCCAGAACATTGGAAATCATTCGCAGGACCTCTTCGGCCGTTCCGGCAATCTCCTTGGCCGCCTGCCGGTTCTCGCCCTCGTCACCGACTTCTCCATCCGCCAGCAACTGCGCCAAGCCCTGGATTCCTGAGATGGGCGAACGAAAATCATGAGCTGCCAACGCAAGAATCTCATCCTTCTTGTCATTCAGAGACCGCAAATTTTTGTTCAGACGGCTGACATGGTCGATCGTGGCCGTGCGCTCAGCCTCGGCCATCTTGAGTTTTTGCTGCAGGGTGTCGCTGATGAGGGTCAGTTTGATGACTTGATTGAGCAGCGAGTGGTAGCCTCGAGCAACGGCTTCAAACTGATTGCGGAGGGCTTCCGGTTGAACGTTGTTTTCAGCAAGGGCCACTTCCAAATCAGCAACAAGCCGCAGCTCCTTGTGGTAGAGGGCGCGCACCTGGCTGTCTCGCGCCACCGAGGGGGCCATCATACGTCCTCCCCGGGTTCAAGGATTCTGGCGGGCAAGGTGAGGCCATAAAAAAGGTCCTCACCTGCTTCAAGCATGGTCTCAGAGCTGGCCACCCACGCCACAGCCACGGAGCCACCCGAGACGTGAAACGATTCCAATTCATCCAGGATGTCGAGGAGAGCTTTTGTGCTGCTGGTGTTAAGATAATCCAAAGCCAGGTGCAGTGAGATCGCTTCGTTCTCAGCAATCCGGTTGGAGATCCAATCCGAGACAGGGCGATAAAAATCCGCCACGTTTTCCGGAAATGACTCACCACGCAGCGAAAGAACTCCCGAGACGGGGTCATACTGGACTTCCGGCGTCACATCTGTGGGCGGGAGATTAAGTGCGGGTGGTGGCATAGTTTTGCCTCGATCGGCAAGCAGGACAGATACTTCCAGAAGAGCTCGATCCGAGGCAACATTAAAGACACCGCAGGTCGGTGGGGCGTCAGACTGTCGGCAGATTTCAATCAATCCGAGGCCGGCCCCCTTCCGCTCCATCGCTCTTTGTTGGTGCAGGCGGTCACGGTAGAGCTTGCGAAGGTCCGGACGGGGTAACCTCCCCAGCATGGCCAGAGAAGAGACCACCGCTTGCGCCGAACCCGGAGAAGCGTGGGATCGGGCAACAACCCTCCAGGTCAGGGTTGGGCTGGATTCGATTTCGAGCGTGCCGGCCGACGGATCTTGGGAATGGTGCTGAATGTTTTGTGCCAACTCCACGAACACAATGCGCAAGCGATCCTCCACTTGGGCAGAACACACCGACTGAACCTCGCTCCACGACCGGGCAAGCATTCCCTGATCAAAAGGCCCATGGAATTTTCTGCTCCAAGGGCGGGCTGAAGTCAGGGGGTGGCTGTCGATCATGGCCGCGCAGAAATTTCCCTGGTGGGTGAAACATCCAGCCCCAGCAATGTGATATCATCCCTCTGCGTGGCGCCGCCGGAGTGTTGGTCCAGACGGGCCGCAAACCAGGCCTCTTGCTCGCTGACTGGCACCTCCCCGGCTTCGAGCACCCACTTACGAAACCCGCTTTTGTCCAGCATGCGCCTGGCGTGGTCGCATTGATGCAGAAGCCCGTCACTGGCAAGGTAAACCGACAGTCCAGGACGCCGGGGCAGGCTGTGTTGGCTGAAGGTCAAGCTGGAGGGTTCGTGGCGTCCGCCCCCGATGCCATGTCGATCCCCGGCAATTTCTCCCTGGGTGGACCTGCCGTTTCCGCCCTGCCGCCACCAGAGCGGCAGACCGGCACCGGCAAAAACAATCCTGTCTTCGTCCACACGAATCAGCCCGATTTCCATTCCGTCCTGGTTGTCGTTTCCCTCCCGGTTCTGCCCCAGAGCGAGTCGAATACGATGATGAAATTCCGTGAGGATCATGGCAGGGTCTTGAGTTCCCCGCTCGATCACAATTTGCTGAAGCAGAACGTAACCGATCATTGCCATCAGCGCTCCCGGGACCCCGTGCCCCGTGCAATCGACCACGGCGACGTAGCGGGCGTCGCCCATGGCGGCCGCCCAATAAAAGTCCCCTGAGACAATATCGCGGGGGCGGTAGAGGGTGAAATTGTCGGGGAAGAGCTTTTGAAGGTTGGCGGGCGTTGGGAGCAAGGCTTCCTGGATCCTGCGGGCGTATTCGATGCTGCTGATAATTGATGACTGGGTTTTTTCAAGAGCCTGACGCTCACTGGCCAGGCGTTCGGCGATGCTTTCCCTCAAGTCCATTTCATCGATGACCTTGCCAATGACCTTGTTGTATTCTGAGGCGATCTGCCCGACCTCGGTGAACGGCTGGAAATCAACCCGGGAAGTGAAGTCGCCATCGCCACTATGACGGGACATTTCCGAGAGGAGATCGATGATCTCAGTACTCGCCCCGTGCTCGGAGACATTCAGGCCGGCGGTTTCTCCGGAGAGATCAGTGCGCAGCGGCAGGATTCGGTTGAGCCCATAAAGCAGGAGCCAGCCGCCGCCTCCGGCCCAGAGGGCGACGGTTAAGCAGCCCAGAATCTGGACGCCAAGTTGCTGCCAGAAGCCAAGTCCGGTTCCCAACAACCCGGCATCGGCAAAGAGCCCCACGGCAATGGTGCCCCAAACCCCGGGGAAGGCGTGGGCCGCGCTGGCCCCGACCACGTCGTCAATGCGCAGACGCACCAGCCAGCCGGAGGCCATGACGCTGAGGAGTCCGCCGACCGCACCGATGAGAACCGCCTCCGGGGCAGTCAGAAATGGACAGGCTGCGGTGACGGAAACCAAACCAGCCAGACACCCATTGAGGGTCTCGGGCAAAAGCGGCATGCCGCTGCGCTTCCATGCCATGGCCATGGCGGAAAGGCAGCCGGCACAACCCCCAAGCACCGTGTTGATCAAGATTCCTGGCACCTGATCGTTGATCGCCATCGTACTGCCGCCGTTGAATCCCAGCCAGCCGACGAACAGAATCAGGATGCCCAAAGTCGAGGTGACGAGGCTGTGGGGGCTGGCCAGCGCCACTTTGGAATCAAACCTTCCGATGCGGGGACCGATTAGAAAGGCTGCGGCCAGGGCCATCCAGCCTCCGACCGAATGCACGACCGTGGCACCGGCAAAGTCCACGAAACCGAGCTCTTTCAGCCAGCCTTGACTATTCCAAATCCACCCGCCGGCAATCGGGTAGATGAAGCCGGAAATGAGAACGGTGACAGCGAGATAGCCACGGAAACTCATCCGCTCGGCCACCGCCCCGGAGACGATTGTCGCCGCTGTGGCACAGAACATCATTTGGAAAAGAAAGTGCATCGCTTCTGGAGCTCCAGCCCCAGCGGGAGAAAAGAAAAAATCGCCGGTGCCCAACCAGCCGGAGGGAGACGGACCGAACATCAAGGCATAGGAGATGGCCCAAAAGAGCAGCCCCGCGAGGCAGAAATCCATCAGGTTTTTGAACGCGACATTGATCGTGTTTTTCGAGCGAACGAGACCGGTCTCGAGCATGCAGAAACCGACCTGCATCGACATGACCAGGGCCGCCGCCGCTGCCACCCAAACGGAATCCACAATCGACATAC
>JBGTAR010000190.1:0-50840 GCA_041749815.1 Terrimicrobiaceae bacterium | reverse complement strand
CCGAGAATGTCCGGCCCTTCCGAAGTGGGATAGACGGCGTCCTGCGGGCGATTGGCACCGAGGCCGATGGTGGTGATGAGTGCGCGCTGGAGATAGTTCGTGCCGTAGAGACCAGTCTTGGTGGTGAAGACCCAACCGTTCTCCAACTTCATATCGCCGGTCACGATGCCTTCTTTCAAGTGCAACTTGATCTTCTCGTTGGCGATCTTTGGCACTTCTTTGAAGGCTTCCTTCGCCACCGGTCCGAGCTTGCTATCATCGAACGGCGGGCCAGCGACGATGCCGAGCTTGGCCAGTTTTTCGACCATTGGCTTGTCCTCTGCGGCGGGCGGGTTGTCCTTCATCAACTTCGCCAGCAGTGTGAAGTAATCATTCACGCTGAGCGCATCCACCTGTTCGCGCACGGCGGTCTTCATGTCGATGGAGGGATCGACCTTGCCTGCGGGAGGTGTGTAGGGTTTGCCGTAAGCGCTGAGCGGCACGAGCGAAATCTCATCCTGCATGGCATGCACCGCAGCGTAATCCTCAGGGGTGCCTGTGCAATAGATGCGTCCAAGCAGCCAGACGAGATTCGTCGGCGACTTGTATTCCTTCACGCCTTCCGGCAGATCGCCTTTCCAGCCTGGGCCGGTGATCGCGTATTTCTGCGGGCCGGTGCCGGTCGTGCGTTTGCCGGGCACCTGAAAGACTTCCGTCCAGGCATCCAGCATGGGAAAAAGATAATAGCGGTCATGGGCGTCGGGCAGGCTAAGGACATAGGGCTCCTGGCCCACATCGATCCACGCCGTGGTGTAGAGGGTGTCGGCATTTGGCGCGGTCACATCGCGGAACGCTGCCGTGGGGTACTCACGCATCCGCACGAACTGCCCCATGGGTGCTCGTGTGCCTTCGGGTTTCTCGACATTGGTCATGACGCGTCGAGTCATCTCCATCGTGACGAGCGGATAGCCGTAGATATACGCCTCGACGCCGAGTGGCACGGCCTCGAGGACATTCTCTTCGGCCTGACTCGTGCTGGAGCCAGCGAACAATGCGACCGCCGCAAGGCTGGCCGTTGTGGTAAGTTGCAGGAATCTGCGTTTGGTTGGTTTCATGAGGTTGCTTCTGGATTTGGTTGGTCTTGGGAAGAGGTGGTTTTGGGCCGGGGAAGTCGCGGGCGGCCTTCGTAGGAACAGGGCCGATGCTCTTACACTAGCGAAGGAAGATTATTTCCCCAGCTCGATCTCTCCCGGACGCCATGTCTTGTCGATCCAGGGCTCGAGCGGGCCATACATGCGCAGGATGGTGAACCAGCTTTTGCCCGGTAGCGTCTGGAGCCAGTTACCCTCTTTGCCCTCGGGGGCTTTGGGGCCGAAATAGACGTCGTAGGAGCCATCTGCATTTTTCTGCATCCCCTTGGTCAGGCTACCGACGGTGGGGAAGAGTTGGCTGGTCTGGAGCTGGCAGCGGGTCTGGGTGTCGTAGAGCGTGACGGCCCAGAAGTTATTAACCGGAACATTCGGCGGCAGGTGCAATTTGTAGTTTTTTGAGCCGTCGAAGGGCTGATCGTTTTGATCGAGAAAGGCCAAGGCATAATCGGAGCCGGCTCCCACATGGGGCGTTGCCATGGCGGGGGTCACGCCGCCCGCGTTGTAGTAGAACAGCACGCGCGCATCGAGGTTCATGATTCCATCGGCTTCGAACGAGGTGTTCTTGTTCGCGAAGGCCGTTACCCACTGGCTCTTCGAATCCGGGTAGATCTTCACCCCATCGATCCGCGGATCGTAAGTGATCGAGCGACCGGCGGCATTCCCGAGCAGGGCTGCCTCGTTCAGCAGCTTCTTCATCCGCTCGTCGGGTTTGAAGGGCTGTCCTTTGACGATCCCGATGCTGGCCATGTAACCGCGGACTTCCGGACTCACCGCTTCGATCGGCTCGGCCTGAACGATGTTGTTCAGAATCTCATAGTATTCCAAAGTGCTTGGGAAGATCGTGCTGAACGACCTGCCGGACATGTTGACAAGCTCGGTCGGGACCGGATTCGCGGCATCCTTCAGCGGATAGATTTTGAGTCCGGATTTGAAGTTTTCGACGGCTGCCTCGAGGCCATCCTTGATGGACCCGCGCAGGAAGAGGAAATTCCGGTTGGTGGGTGGCTTCAGGATGAAATAGCCATCCGGGATCTCACCTTCGTAGCCGGGAGGGATGACGAGGTACTTGCCACCCTTGCCTTTATCCGGCCCTGTGACACCCATGTTGCCGACGAAGCGCTGCCAGGCATCGTCGAGGAAGCCGAGCATACCGGGCGGGATCTCGATGACCGTCGGTCCGTCCTTGGCCAGATCCGTCGGCGCGTAGGCATACATCGTCGAGGTGTTGGAGGTGATGACTGGCGTCCGGGAATCCATGAGCTGCTCCCAGATGGCGACTTTATTGGGCGCATCGGCACCCTGTTCCGCCATACCGGAGAGCACGCTGTAGATGGCTACCGCGCCGACGTTGTCGAGATAGACGCCGAGCGCGCGCGAGCGGGTCAGGTAATCATAGACCTTGTCGTTGGTATCGTTGATCGGGACGCCATCGAAGAATTCCAGTTCGCCGGCAACCGTCTGGACCTTGTCCGGGATGGAGGCGGCTTTCGTTTTCGCGGCTTCCCGGGCCGGGTCGTCCTGTCCGTAGGCGGTCGCCATGGTGAAGGCACCTGCGAGTGTCAATATGATAAGATTTGGTTTCATGGTTATTGGGTTGAAAGGATTTTATTTTGTCACTGGTTGCTGGATGCTTTGCTCGGATTGTCTGCTCACGAGGTTCAAAATCCAAGGCCGCTCAGTTAATTTTCACGATGCCCGGTGGCTTCCAGGTGCCTTTGCCCGGAGGGAGGACGGATGGGTCTTCGGTCTTCGGCCAGTAGAGGCGCATCACGAGATAGACGGTGTCGTCCGGCGCGGGCAGCCAGTTGGCTTCCAGGTCGCCGCCGGGGCTATCCTTCTGGATATAAAGGGTGAGCGATCCGTCCTCGCCCTTTTTCATGTTCGGAATCATCGGCGAGTTGATGAGGTAGCGGTTGATCGGGTTTTCGATCAGGTACTGGGTCTTGCCATCATACATGGTGACCGACCAGAAGGCGTTCACCGGCGGGTACTGGCCCGCAGGGAAGGTGATGGTGTAGTTGTTCTTGCTGCAATCGAGGGTCTCGCCATCGCCGTCCACGCGAGTCAGCGGGTAAACGGCCTCGGCGGCGCTGTTGCCGTAGAGGCCGGCTTTGGCTGTGCCGGAACGCATGAGCCAGTTGCCGTTGTAGTGGGCTTCGTCACCCGGAAGGGATCCAATCTGCCAGCCATTGACGTCGGTCAGCCCCGAGGCCAGGTAGGTGCTGATTTTTTCGTCCCCGGCCTTCATGCCTTCGACGATGGCCTTCTGGTGCTCCGGCGAAAGATCCTTGATGTCAAAGGTCTTGTTAGGTCCGATGCCGATGGTCGCGAGCTTGGCGCGGATGTCCTTGTCCATGTCTGTTTCCGGAACGTAGGCAAGGGCAGCGTCGAGGTAGCTCCAGAAGTTCTCCTTGATGCCGGCGGTTGTCGCCGGACTGAAGTCGATCTTCGGAGCGGCGGCAGGCGCGGGTTGCTTGAGGAAGGCGGAAAGCGTCTCCACTTGGTAGCCGTCCTGAACCTTGATCACGTTCGGCATGTCTTCCGGGTTGAAGAGCTGGGTGCGGTAAGCGACGAGGGAGAAGGGCGTGGTGGACGTGAAGACCTGCTTGATGCCTTCCGGCTTTTCGCCTTTCCAGTCGGGTCCGACGACCATGTAGCTGCCGGGCTCGTTGCCGGTGGCGCGGCTGCCAATGTAGCCGTAGTTGTAGGTATTGCCGTCGCACAGCATGACGGCGTAGTAGCGTTCTTTTTCGACCGCAGGCACGGTCAGGACGACCGGCTCAGCGCGCAGGTCGAGCCAGACGAACGAATAAGGCGTGTCGCTATTCGGCGTGATGACCGCCGTGTCCTTGTAGGTGTAAACGCGCGGCTCGTTTTTGATCTGGTTGAACGGGGCCTTGAACTGGCTGCCACCCTTGTCGACGGCGTATTCATACATCACCGCGTAGTTCATCACGATGGGCAGGCCGTAAATGAAGCCCTCCTCGGCGATGGCTTTGGTTTCCTCAATGCTTGGGGCGGCGCTCCCTTCCTTTTTTTCCACCTGCTCGGCAGAGGAAATAGCGTCCCCCTTTTTTTCACAGCCGGTGAAGGTGAGGGTCATGATGGCTGCGAGAGCTGAGTAGGCGATGGTGTTTGGATTCATTATATTTGATTTCATGGATTACCCCCAGTTGGAGGGGTAAAGAGGTTGATTTCGGGAAAATACGTCTGATAGCGGCAGAGGTCGGCAGTGGCCAGCGGCAGGTTGAGGATAGAAGCGTGTGCACCGATGAAAAAGTCAGGGAGCGGGGATTTTGGTGCCGCTAGCGTGTCCTGTTTGCGGCGGTTTTCCAGATAGGCGGAGTAGGCTTGGGCGCAGCGGGTGCTTGCTGCGGAGGGAAGGTCAAGAATGATGATGCCAAGCGTTTGCAGGCGTGCCTCGACGGTGTCGGGCATGTGATCCCCAACGCATAACTCGGTGAGGATGATCGGGTTGATGGCGACTCCCTCTCCGAGCAGGCCGTTGCGGATGAGGTCGGAGGCCCATCCGTGCAAGCCGGCGGAGGGGTTGAACCCGTCGATTAGCACGTTGGTGTCTAAAAGAATCACGGTTCGCGGGTGAGAACTCGAAGTTGCTCCGAGTTCATTTTGGGGGTGAGGGCGGCGGAGGCGAACAAGGCATCAATTTCCGCTTGCTTGGGCTTCGGCATTTTGGAAGCCGGGATGACCATGGCCAGTTCGTAGTGCCCGGGTCCAGATTTCCTCACAGCGTAGCATTCACCGGGCTTGGCCCCAGGGAGCACTAGACGGCGTTTGGTGTCGACGGTCAGGACTTTCACGGTGGGAATTTCCCACAGGGGAAGAGTGTTGTCAACCGTGCGGGAATGGAAAATGTGGTGAGGTGGAGAGTAGGCGCGAGCCAAGGAGTCGCGACGGGGGGAAAGAGAAGCGACAGGAATGTCTCCATGTTTCGCGGTTCATTTCACCATCTTCATTTTCGGGGCGATCCACGAACCGATTTGAATTCAATTGGATGATTGGATTTCGCTGCTGAAGTCGCGGGCCGGCGGATGAGGACTGGCTGGCGGGATTGAATGGCGAAGGTGGTTTACAATTTCACGGGTTCGATCTCGCTCGGACGCCATGTCTTGTCGATCCATGGCTCCAGTGGACCATACATCCGAAGAATGCAGAACCAGCTTTTTCCGGGGATGGTTTCGAGCCAGTTGCTCTCTTTGCCTTCCGGAGCTTTGGGACCGAAGTAGAGGTCGTAGGAGCCGTCGGCGTTTTTTTGAATGCCTTTGTCCTGACTGCCGACAGTGGGGAACTCCTGACTGGTTTGCAGGAGTGAACGCGTCTGGGTGTCGTAGAGGGTAACGGCCCAGAAGTTGTTGATGGGAACGTTGGGTGGCAGGTGGAGCTTGTAGGTCTTCGCTCCGTCGAAAGCCTTTTTGTCTCCATCCAGATACGCCAGAGCATAGTCGGATCCTGCTCCTACTTGGCTTGTCGCCATGGCGGGCGTGACGCCGGTCGCGTTGAAATAGAACAGCGGCCGGGCATCCAAGCTCATCGTGCCGTCGGCCTCGAAGGAGGTGTTCTTGTTGGCGTAGGCCGTCGTCCACGCGCTGTTGGTGTCGGGGTAGATGAAGACGCCGTCGATGCGTGGCTGATAGGTGATGGCGCGGGCGGTGGCGTTGCCGAGATTCGCGGCTTCATTCAGCAGCTTCTTCATCCGGGCATCGGGATTGAAGGGCTTGCCTTTGACGATGCCGATTGATGCCAGTTGACCGCGCATTTCGGGGCCAATCGCATCGATGGGTTCGACCTGCACCAGCTCATTGAGATCCTCGAAGAAGCTGAAGTCGCGGGTGACGATGGTGCTGTAGCCCTTGCCGGATATGTTGATGAATTCGGTGGCGGGCGGATTGTCCGCCTTGGCGAGCGGGTAGATTCGGAGTTTCGATTTGATGTTTTCCACCGCAGGCTCCAGCCCTTTGGCAATCGAACCGCGCAGGAACATCAGATTATTGTAGTTCGGGAGTTTGACGGTGAAGTAGCCATCCGGCACCGTTCCCGTGTAGTCCGGTGGCAGGAGCAGATACTTCCCGCCCTTGCCCTTGTCCGGGCCGATCACGCCGAGGTTTTCGACGAAACGGAACCAGGCGTCATCGAGGAAGCCCAGCATGCCGGGAGGAAGTTCGACGACCAGCGGCCCGTCGGTTTTTAGGTCTAGGTAGGTGAGGGCATATAGCGTCGAGGTATTACCGGTCAGGTAAAGGGACGCTGGCTTGAGCAACTGCTCGGTGATCGTGACCTTGTTCGAAGCGTTTGCACCGATGCCGGCGTTGCCCTTGCGCATGGCGTTGAGCGAACCCGCCCCGGAATTGTTCAGATAGACCTCGACTCCCCGCATCCGGTCAAGGTTGTCGTAAAGCTTGTCGATAGTCGCGTCGTTCGGAACGCCGTCGAAAAATTCGAGTTCGCCGATCGCTGTCTCGACCTTGTCGGGGATGCCGATGGATTCCAGGGTTTCCTTTGAAACCTCGGCGGAGAGTGAACCTCCGCCTGCGATGGCCAATGCGCCGATGAGGGTGCAGGACAGGGTGTTTGCAGTAAATGAATTCTTCATTGGTCTCTATAATAACAGGGTTGTGTTCTCTCTTGAAATTCGCTGCTGAATTTGCGGGTCGGACTGTGTGACCCGTTCTGATTGGTGCAAGGTCGCAGGCGGGTTATTTTGTGAGATCTAATTTAGAAGCTGTCCACGAACAGTCAAGGGATGCCTCTTCCTGCCAAGAGGGCGCATCTGCGCAAGTTACAAGAGCGATGAAAAATGGCGGCGGAGCCGCGACAGCGCCCCAACGGAGTGGGTCGGCTACAACGAACGCAAACGTGATGGAGGCAAAGACATTTGCGAGCCTCACAGGCTTTTACAAAGTACCGTCAGCTGCGGCCATTGAGCTCACTTTTGAGTTAAGGGATTCTCTTTCTGTCGAAGCTCTGACTTTGGCCGACTATGCTCCTATTATGGTTGCAGCGGGCCGGGCAGGGCAAGGGTTTCGAGGCTGACCTTCAGATCCGCAAGGGACTGCGTGGCCAAGGGGGACGCGGTGCCATTGATCATGATCGTGAATCCTGTGGCCGGGGAAGGGAACTTCTGAGCTTTTAATGCGTTGATGAACTTTGCGGCTTCAGGTGTCCACGCGAGGTAATCCCATTGCACGGGCACAACGATTGTGCCGTCCTTGGTCTGGCAGACAGTGAGTCCTTCCAGTTGGGTGATGGTCGCGACAGGTGTGTTTGCATTGAGGTTCGCCATCATTTGCACGCTCTGTTGGAACCCCAAGCCTTGGAGCTCCCCCTCACTCGCCGCCGCCCGCTTGATGAATTCACCCTGCCCCGGGATATTCCCGAGTTGGGCGAGGGCACTGACGATGACGGTTTGGGTCATGGGGGAAATCGCTGGGTTGTCCAGGAAGGCGTCGGCCGCGTCTTGTGAAATCCCCATGTCCTGCATCAGCATCCTCTCGTTCATCAAACGAAGGTCAGTGGCGCTTTTATCGCGGAGGGATTCCTGCAGGGTGTTGGTGATATTGGCGGCTGAGAGCGCGGTTCCGACGCCTCCGCTGATGGCAGCAAAGCCGGCGCTCACGGCAAATTTTCCAAGGAAGACCGGCCATGCCACCTTGTTGAGTTCCTGCTGGAAAATGGCATTTTGACAATACGGATCCACTCCGAACCGAAGCGCAATGCCGCGTTTTACGGCGGCGAATCCCGACGCATTCTGGATCACATTTCCTTGGCCTTCACCCGACTGTACCCCTTGAGCCGCTTCCTTCACGGCCTCTCCAGCTTGGTTTAAGAACCCCCAAACGCCGCGGGGAATACTCGAGATTGTCTCCACGGGTTGAGTCACCAAGTCCTGGGCCACATGAATCGGAACGGTGGCCGCCTGAGCCGCCGCTTGGGCAAACTGATCCGTCTGTTGGAGAGCCTTCAGCGAGGCAATGCCATTGATTTCCGCCACCCGCCGCATGAGCATCGCATTGCTGCCTGCAAGGAAAACGCCATAGTCAGAGTTGATCGTGTAGCGGTTGGATCCCGAGTAAGTGGGAACGTCATTTTGCACTGCGAAATTTGCCCCGGAAAAAAATTGGGGCTGAAGGATCTGACTGGCACTCAAGGTCGGAAGGGCTTCGAAACCGGAAGGCACCGCAGAAGGCCCATTGGAAGGTGTGGGTGTTGGGTCCTGAGCTTCGAGTGAAAAAGCTGTCAGAATGAAGAGCAGCGCGAATGATTTGATTGGGGTCATGGATTTCTTGGCTGGAGCTGAGGGTAAAGGCGTTTCGAGCGACCCTTAAGGTTTAGTCAGAAAATCGACTATTTCGGAACAAAAAACGCGCATGGCTGGCGGGTGCGGGCGTGATTCGATGTGGCAGGGGCCATAATGAGCATCAGGGTTGAAATCAGGCGGTGATTCTTTTACAAATCCTTTTCTAGTGAGTGGTAGGATTGATTCAAAGTGGCGGAGGGAACATCAAAACATCCTTCAAAAAAATCCAATTCTGAAATCCGGGTTTCTTGGGTTGATTTTTCTGGTGTCTGCCTTGGGCGAGGTTTGCGCCCTTGATGCCGGGATGCCGAATCCACCAAGTTCGCCGACGGTGGTGAAGGTGGGGATCTTTCTGGCGGACATCATTGACCTGAACGAAGTGAATGAAACGTTCGAGGCTGAATTTATTGTGTCAGCGGAGTGGGATGACCCGCGGTTGGCTTTTGATCCGAAGGTGGATGGCACACCGGTGAAGCTCTTCCAGGGGCAATTCCAATTCAACGAAGTCTTTTCCGGTTGGTGGCCGCAGTTACTGATCGTCAACGAAATCGGCACAGGCGATGTCAATGCTGTCACCATCGAAGTTCACCCCGACGGACATGTCCTCTATCTTGAGCAACGAAACGTCACACTGGAGACACCGATGAACTTGCAGCCGTTTCCGTTCGACACACAAACACTGGAGGCAAAGATGATTGCCTTCGGCAACTACAGCGGACAGGTGCTCCTGGAGGTGGACGAACGAAAACTGGGGGCCACCGAAGAGCACGTCATGAACAACAATCGGGTCAACATCGCGCAATGGCGCCTGCTGAACCTCGACATGGTGGCCGGACTCTCGGACTATCGTTATTACGGAGAGCCAAAGCAGATTTCCGAGATCCTTTTCACCATCACCCTGCAACGCGAATCATCGAATATTGTTTGGAAGGTGATCATTCCGCTGGTTGTTCTGGTTCTGCTGATGTGGGCGGTCTTCTGGATGGAGGTGGACAACCTGTCGGATCGACTGAATGTTGCATTTATCGGCATCCTGACAATTGTGGCCTACCAGTTTCTGATCGATGGTTCCATGCCGCGCATTTCCTACTTCACATTCACGGACACGGTCTTGCTGTATTCCTTCCTGGTGATGTGCCTGTCCGTTTTCGAGAGCCTTATTCTTTATTCCATGTGCAAGTCGGGTCACAAAGCGGCGGCGGAACGGGTGGATCTTGTCGCACAATGGCTTTTTCCCATCCTCTACTTCACGGGCCTCTTTCTGAGTTTCCTCTACTATTTGAACCGGTATTAGGTTCCTGAAAATCCAGAAAGTGAGGGTATTAAGCACTGGAAAGCGAAGGATCTTCTTTCCGATTCTGGGTGGCTTGTGAGCTGGCAGGCTCATCTCCAGAATGGAATAAACCGCCAGAATAAAAGCCGTCAGAGCAAAGAGTAAATGCGCCGTTCCCGGTCGAATCCGAAGTCCTGTGCGCAAATGAATCAAACCCATCGCGAGGCAGGCCCCCGTCACCATGGGCCAAGCGATCGTTATCCAAGACATGGCTGATTAACTGCCGGATTATGTGCAAGGTCAAACCGGTTCGCTCTCGAAGACCCCCGAGAGGCCTTGGGTTTTGAAGGAAAACGCGAGAGACGAGAATAATGCAGATTCTTAACTTCCATCGTCTGCATAACGTGACAGTTCATCAGGAGAACCTTCTGGATGGTCGATTCACCTGCTTTCGATTAACGTTTGCCTAGGAAAGTCGAAGAAGCTGCCGCAAGCTATCCGGACCGCGTGTCAGCGTCGCCGGAGGTGCTGGCACTTGCCACCCAACTTGTCGCAAGTTTTCCGAGTGCTTTTGGTTTTGGCATCAGGAGGCAAAAAGCCGATATGAGGAGGATGCAATGGCACCGTCCGGCAGGCATCTTCTCCGGATAACCCTGGAAAATGGAATGGCCAGCTCATGTCTTTGTATCCGCCCTATCGCGAAAGAGTGAACGGGCCTTGGTTGGGCACGACATCGACCAGGGCGTAGTTGTTCCCCTCGTGGGTGATGACGGTGGCAGGGATCCTGGCGTTGTTTTGGCTGGCTGAGACCTGATTCCAGGCGTTGTCGATCCGGACTTTGATGGTGAGGGGATACTGGTAATGTTCGGGATCCATCAGGCAGGTGAGGGTGCCGGAGATGCGATCAGGGGTGGCCGCATCCATTGTGAGCGTGGCGGTGTCGCGCTCCTGGCCGTATTGGGCGACATCGCCGAAGAGGCCGGGCCAAACGTCTGCGGCGTGGGTTCCCTGGAAAAACTCCAGCATCTTGACGGTGGATGGGAATTCCTCGGATTTGGGATTCTGCTCGCCCCAGTGGAGCATCAAAACAGCCCAGCCACGGTAATACTCCTGGCCTGGCTTGAAGAGGTTTTCCGCATCCATGTTGGCCTTCCCTTTCCCGAGGTTGCCAGCCATAGCGACAGCGCTCGTGTAATTGATGCTCTGATAGTCGATTTTTCCGGGAGGGTTGAGCATGCGTGCCCCGTTACGCTGGCAGAGGTAGAAATTTGCAGCGGTCGTTTTGTCTCTAAACGCCTTCCCTCCCCCGCCGGCAGGGCACATTGAGCGGACCCGGTAGCCGGGGATATTGGCCTCGATTTGCTTCCGGGATTCGGAGTATTCCCATTCAGCCCCCGGCCAACCGGCGGGGGGCACCCATTCTCCGGCGGCGTCCTTGGTGAATCCGGCCCCGTGGGTCATGGTGTGAGAGGCCACTTCGAAGCCACTGGAGACGTATTCCTGCCAGTCCGGCCACTTCCCCCAGGAAGATTCCGTCTCAACAAGACTTGGCACGCAGAGGACGGTGATGGGAAGGGTGACCTTGTATTCGGCGCACTGGCTCTTCCACCACCCATGGGCGGCCTTGAACATGGTGTCAATGGTGATGCTATAGACCGCCAGTTTGTCGTTTTTCCACAGGCAGATGTCGGCTTCCCCCACCTTGGCGGGCCAGGTCCTGCCCTCAAGCCCGTTCAGGCGGGATCGGGTCACTTCCGAATCTTTTGTCAGGGTGAAGAGACCCTCGGCGCGGGCG
This sequence comes from Terrimicrobiaceae bacterium, assembly GCA_041749815.1. Classification (GTDB taxonomy): domain Bacteria; phylum Verrucomicrobiota; class Verrucomicrobiia; order Chthoniobacterales; family Terrimicrobiaceae; genus JAJTZA01. The sequence goes on along the minus strand of JBGTAR010000190.1, from coordinate 39,327 downwards.
AGGGCTACCCCCCCGAACACTGTGAGAAGGAGAAATATTGCCACAAGCCGGATAGATGGAATGGATCCAAGAGTTTCCGGTCGTGGCACAGGTGCGGAAAGGGGGGAGCGGTGGGGGGGGATGAATAGTCCGATCATGATACTCGTATTATTACTTTTCATAGCAGTCCCCCACCGCGGATGCAATCATTGCCGGCCCTTTGCCACCTTGGCGCTTCCGGCCTGGAGGAAGACGTTGGAGGCCTTCAGACGGGAAAGCTCTTGGAATAGCTCCACTTAATCGGAGGCCCGACACCTTTGGATTTTATGAAACGAATGACTCGACTTGCTTCTGCAGGCGATGACTGAAACTCTGTGCCGAATCCGATGACTCGCCCACACCTTTCCAAGCAACCCATTCTCCTAACCAGAGGCCGGGCCAAATCGCTTAATCCATGACCTCGCTGATGGCAGCCACTCCTGGCAAACATTCCTATCTGTCCAACAAGGAGAGATTGAGGCGTTTTGGTGAAGAGATCGACGCGATCCGCTGCCGGGCCGAGGCGGAATTGGGGGCGGAGGATGTGATCCACATCCGCCGCTTGAACGGGTTCTCGCGCGGAATGGAAGTGGTCGGGCGGACATTGATTCATTTCAGTCTGGATCCATTCAGTTTTCTGGCGGGCGTCGGTGCGCTGTGGATCCACAAACAACTGCAAACAACCGAGATAGGCCACACCGTACTGCACGGGGTTTATGATCATCTCGAAGGGGGTGAGCGATTCCATTCCAAGAATTATTCCTGGGATGCACCAATCCATGAGGGGGCGTGGCGACAAGGGCACAACATTGACCACCACCATTTCACCAATGTGGCAGGGAAGGACCCAGACATGAATTTCGGTCCGGCCCGCCTCACGGAGCAAACACCACACAAATGGCATCACCGCCTTCAATTCCCGTTCCTTCTCGCCATTCTGGCACCGAATTTCACGTTTTTCGTAAACCTCCATTTCACCGGCCTCAATGACCTTTACTTTGGAAACGGGCGGGCTGCGGAGCACTATGGGGCAACGGATCGCTCGTGGAAAGCGATCAGAGCGGCCCATCTGACCGCGCTTCGAAAATTTGTGCCGTATTATTTTAAGAACTACGTCTTCTTCCCGATGCTTGCCGGATTGATGTTCTGGAATGCCACCATGTTCTGGAAGGTTCTCCTCGGAAACTGGATGGCCGAGACCCTCCGGGATATTTATAGCGCGGCGACGATTTACTGCGGACACACAGGCAAGGATGTCGCCGATTTTCCCGAAGGCACGCGGGCCCATGGAAAGGGCGAGTGGTATGCGATGCAGGTTGAGGCCACAAACAACTTCGAGGTGTGTCGTCCCCTCTCCATTCTTTGTGGAGGGCTTAACCGTCAGATCGAACACCATCTTTTCCCCAAGCTACCGCCTGATCGCCTGAGAAAAATCGCGCCGGAAGTCCGTGCTGTGTGTGAGGCCTATGGCGTGAGCTACCGCACCGACACGTGGTGGAGAACGCTGAAGAAGGCGCTCGCCCACATGCGGAATCTCAGCGTGTGCGAACTCGGGCGTGCGGCCGCTTGAATGACAGAATCCTGGATGGGAAAGCACCGAAGGACGGTTAATTTCAGACTGCCTTCACAGCCAACACTTGCCGTTGTTACAGCTTTAGTGTGTACTATAATAGTGCGTATGAAGAATGTGACACTCAGCGCGGATGAAGAACTGATTGAGCAGGCAAGGGATTGGGCCCGCCAGCAAAAATCCACGCTGCAGAATTCTTCCCAAGCGAAGTGATTTTGACCCAAGCCATCGCGATCCACTCCCGCTATGGATTCCCGTATTACGACAGTTTGGTCGTGGCTTCCGCAATGGCCGGCGGTGCAAAAATCCTTTTCTCCGAAGATCTCCAGCATGAGAAGTCCATTGGCTCCCTCGCGATCCAGAATCCGTTTCTTGAATGAGGCGTCTTTGCTTTGATGGCTCTGGCCTCCCTTTTCGCCACTCTGGAGGTCAGTTCGCGGGGCAGGCCGATCCATTTCGAGAACGGCCCGCGCGTTTCAGTATCAAAATGATTGGTTTATTCCTTGCCCGCTTCGGCTTTTTTCATGCCTTCTTCAAGAGTCTTGATGTCCGCGGGTGAGAGTTGCGGGCGATTGACCTTCAGGGTTAGCTTGTTGAGCTTGGCGGTGAGTGGGAAGGGTGGCTGGTAGTCGGCATCGTTCACGCCGGTGAGCGTGTCGGAACCGATGTCGAAACTTTCGTCCCATTGGAGGATCATGGGCAGCGTATGCGGCATGGTTTCGGTGGCGACGACCTTGCCGTCCACTTTGAGGGTGCCGGTGCCGGGGCGTCCGAGTCCGCTCATGTTGTTGAAGGCGAGCGTGCCGACGCCGAGACCGTCATACTTGAAATCGAATTCGATGGTGTGCTTGCCGGGCGGAAGCGCGTCGGGCCCCTCCCATTTGATGCGTTTCAGGTCAACCAGGTTCCAGAGGAACACCGGCTTGCCCTTGAGTAGATAGAAACCGTAGCCGGCGAAGCGTCCTCCGGAAGTCAGGATCATACCTTCTGCACCGCCTTCCGGGACGGTGATTTCCGCTGTGATGGTGCAAGAACTATTGAGGAGGGCAGGCGAATCGCCCTGTGGCAGGCCGACCATCGGATGGGTGTAAACAAACTCGGTGCGTCCGGCGGTGATGTTCGGACGCGGGGCGACAATGCGTGCGGCGACCGAGGCATCCATCGGGAAGACCTGGAATTTCTTCGCTTCTGCAATGAAGAGTTCCTTCATCTCCTTGACCTTCTCAGGATTGGCATCGGCGATGTTGTTCGACTGGCTGAAGTCTTTGTTAAGGTCGTAGAGTTCGAGCACCTGATTGTTGAGAGGGTCGGGATTGGCAGCGCCAAAGGCTTCCCATGGGGCGCGGTTGACCTTGGTGTTGAGCAGCCAGCCTTCATGATAGAGCGCCCACTGGCCCATCATTTCAAAATACTGGGTTGTGTGTTTGGACGGGACCTCTGCATTTTCCTTGGCAAAGGTATAGGCAAAGCTGGTGCCCTCGATGGGGGCTTGCTTGATGCCGTCCACGTTCTCGGGAGCTGGAATGCCCGCCGCTTCCAGGATGGTTGGGACGACGTCGATGACATGCATGAACTGCTGGCGCAAGGCACCCTGGTCCTTGATGTGGCCGGGCCACGAAACCACCATGTTCTGGCGGATGCCACCGAGTTTCGAGGCATTCTGCTTGAACCAGGTGAACGGAGAGTCGAAGGCCCAGGACCAGCCGGCGGACATGTGGTTGTAGGTCTGCTCGGTGCCCCAGACGTCATACCATTTCATTTGATCTGCGACAGGCATCATGTTGATGCCGTTGAAGAAGGCGACTTCATTCGGGGTGCCGAGCGGGCCGCCTTCAGCGCTCGTGCCGTTGTCGCCGTTGATGTAGATGATGAGGGTGTCATCCAGTTTGCCCATTTCCTCGATGGTGTCGATGATGCGGCCAATCTCATAGTCGCTATAGGCAGCGTAGGCGGCGAAGACCTCGACCTGCTTGATGAACAGTTTTTTGGTCTCGGCATCGAGTTCGTCCCAGGGCTTGAGGACTTCCTTCGGCCATGGTGACAACTGGGTGTCGGCGGGGATCACGCCGAGTTTTTTCTGGTTCTCGAAAATCGTTTTCTGAAGCTCTTCATAACCACCGTCGAAGAGATGCATGTCGTGGATTTTCTTCACCCATTCCTCGGTGGGAGGGTGCGGGGCAGGGGTCGCGCCGGGCGCGTCCTTCATGAAGAACTTCTTGTCGGGCATTGTTTGGTTGAGACGGTTGAGGTAGTCGATCGCGTCGTCCGCCATGCCGGTGATCAAGTTCCAGCCCGGCTTGCCGAGGAAGGGGTAAATCTGCGTGGTGTTGCGGAAGAGGTTCGGTTGCCACTGGTTGGCATCCCCACCGACAAATCCGTAAAAATATTCGAAGCCCATGCCGGTGGGCCATTGGTCGAAGGGGCCAACCGAGCTGGCGGCGAAAGCGGGTGTGTTGTGGTTCTTGCCGAACCATGAGGTGGCGTAGCCGTTGTCGAGCAGGATGCGGCCGATGGTGGCCTTGTCCTCGGCGATGATGCTGTTGTAGCCTGGGAACCCGGTGGCCTGCTCGGAGATCACGCCGAATCCGGCCGAGTGGTGATTTCGTCCGGTGATGAGCGCGGCCCGTGTGGGCGAACAGAGCGCTGTCGAGTGGATGTTGTTGTAGCGCAGGCCCGCCTTTGCTATGCGGTCCATCGTTGGGGTTGGGATCACCCCACCGAATGTGCTGGGAACGCCAAACCCGGCATCATCCGTGATGATGAGCAATACGTTTGGAGCCTCTTTGGGGGGGACGATGCGTGGGGCCCACCAAGCCTTGGATGAAAGAGCATCGTCCTTGATCACGCCGCCGAAGGGAGGCTCGGGCGCGGGAAGTTGAGTTCCGGGGATCGTCGTCGTGGCACCCGGGGAGCCGGGTGTGCCGGTGGTTTGCGCAGAATCGGCAGCAAGAAGAGCTGATGATGCGGCGAGAAATACGCCAACGAAAGCCTTCAAAGCTGACAAAGTTTTGGGAGTGAAAGACTGGGATTTCATCGGCCGGAGCTTATCTTTTCTCATGAAAGCGACTATCCGTTTTGTGCAATCTATGCTTGCTAGCCCAGGCCTTGTGTATTTTTATTCGCAGCGATTTCATGAGTGATATTTTCCCAGGCGGCGCGAAGATTGATGTCCGAGCAGATTCTTACGAGAAGGCCGAGGCGATTGCCCTCCGGTGGAGCATGGAAACAACGCAATTGGAGCCGGGGAGGTATCACTTTTGCATTCAAGCGGTGCACACGCCACGTCTCCAACTGGCACGGTCTTGGCGCTCACTTGGCACACGGCTCTCCGGGAAAGTTCCTGAGGGAACCGTGGTGCTCGCATTTTCGCTGAATCCTGAGGCCCAAATTCAATTTCGCGGATATGCGGTTCAAGCGGAGGATTTGATCGTGCAGGAAGACACGCGCGGGTTGGATTTCTCGTTCATGGGAAAAATCGACATCATTTCGATCTCGGTGAGTCGGGTGGAATTGAACCGTCGGGCGCAACTTCACTGGGGCAAACCCTTCCCGGTCGACACCCGAACAGGTTTGATCCGATTTAAGAACGGAAAGGCTTCAGCGCAAGCGAAGCTCAAGATCGCTCGGGCGCTTACGGCGTGTATGAAGAACGCGGAAACGCTTGCTCAGGATCGCCCGGCGAGGCAACTCGAGGATCTCGTTCTCGACAGCCTGTTTGTTCAACTCGAAAATCATGCCAAAGCGCGTGGATCCGCTGAGCGCCATCGCGCGGCCCGGCGGGCCGCCGCGTTTATTTCGGAGCACTGCCGGGACGATCTTTCAATGACGCTACTCTGCCAAACAGTGGGTGCCAATCGCCGCACACTGCATCTGGGATTCGTCGAACTCTACGGAATTCCTCCGATCAAGTATTTACAAGCCGTGAGGCTGTGTAAGGTGCGCAGGGACCTGACAAAAACCGAAAATGCCCAAGAGAGAGTGACCAGTGTCGCTACGACTTGGGGATTCAACCACCTCGGGCGATTCTCAGGAGCCTATAGGGAATTTTTTGGGGAGCTCCCCTCCACGAAAAAAATCCTTGCCTCACCATCTTGCAAGAGTCGTCCTGAAAACCCAGTGCCGATAACATTCACAGATGCATGAGGAAATCAAAATGCGTGTCGCTGCGCTCCACCTCGACGCCGTGATGCCGGGCACAAGCGGCAATGAGGATATCTGCAAGAGGAGCGGTCTTGCCAGCTTTGCGGCAGCGTGATGCCAGTTCTCATGCCTGCTGCCAAACTTCGCAGGATGCGGGCATCTTTCTCACCACGCACACCACGTCATAACTTGAGCCGGACCGGGCTGCACCAGGCCGCTTCCCCCAGGCTCAGCAATTCCTCAACCCGCTGACGCTTGACCGGGGCGCCCTTTTGCCGAAGTTGGTGTACTCACATCGATGTATCGACGATGATCACCGGGTGCCAATCAGAGCGTCGCGTTGGGCATCAGGCTCACGAAGTTCCTCCAATGAGGGAAAAGCGGCAAAACTTCCCGAGTGCCGGATCAGCCCTGCCATGCGTTTTCGCCGGTTGAATTCAACAAGCACATGAAGAACCGCCGCTCTCATGGATTTTGCGCCTGTGAACCTGATGGCATCTTTCAGTTCGCTTTCGGGAATATCAATTGTTGTTTTCATGCTTCCATTTATTGCCGGAATATGCTGCCTTTGCAGGCTTCCTTGAAGCCTCATTGCCGCACGGAGTTACGGGAACCTCTCCCTTTTGTCCGCTTTGTGCAAGACATGGACCCCGTGATCTTTTCTTTTTTGACACTTGGGCGGCGTTGCCGTCTTCTCCTGCGAGTGAAATATGCATTCCTCCTGGTGCCGATCACCCTGCTTGCAGGCTGTGTGAACCCGATCAATCCGCTCGGCAAGTTCGATCCGACACCGAAAATCTCCGGCGCGCTTCCCAAACCGACCACGTCGGAAAAATTTGCCTGGGGGATTTCGACAGCCAGTTATCAATACGAGGACCCGGCGGTGAAAGCAGGCACGCCGCGATATTTTTCCACGGACTGGGATATTCTCGTTTCGCAAGGCAAGGCACCCCTCAAAGGCAATGCCCTTTATAGTTGGACACAGTTTGAAAAGGATCTTGAGGCTCTCAAAAAAATCAAGCCCACCCATTATCGTTTCAGCATTGAGTGGGCGCGAGTTGAACCCCGGCCTGGAGTTTACAATGAGGAGGCAATTCAAGGTTACGTGCGCATGGCTCGCGAGCTCAAAAACGCAGGCATCGAGCCGGTCGTTTGCCTCTGGCACTTCACCTTTCCTGACTGGCTCTATGACAAAAAAAATCCCGGAGCATCCAACTGGCTGCACCCCACGGTTCGCACCCGATGGAATGCCTATGTGGACAAAATCGTAAAAGCCACAGCTCCCTACACAAAATTTTACGCTCCGCAGAACGAACCCAATGGCCAGATCACCACCGCCTACATTGTGGGCCAGTGGCCGCCAGCCATGAGCCTGGCTTTTGGGCATTACTGGCAGGCGATTGATGCCAGTACGGGAATGTTCCGCGATGCGGCTACCCGCATCAAAGCCATCAAACCCTCTGCCAAAGTCGTGAGTGTGGAAGCCCTGCCATGGTGGGAACGCGCTCCGCTCGACCCCGGCGGGCTTATTTACAATACCATGATTCATGGCAACACCGACCACCTGGACCGGATTTACGATGTCTGCGATATCCTCGGCATCAACTACTATTATTCGCAGGCACCCGGGCCGGTTTCGCTGCTGGCTGGTCCCTCCATGCGCGGGAAACATTACACGATGATGGGGTGGCGGATTGACCCCAATGGGCTTTACAAAGAAATTAAGCGGGTGGCCACCCGGTATGGCAAACCCATGATGATCACAGAGAATGGCATCGCAACTTCCGATGATGCCCAGCGGGAGTGGTATATTCAGAATCACCTCGCAGCCATTGGGCGGGCCATTCGGGATGGATATGACGTGCGCGGGTATTTTGCCTGGTCGCTCGCCGACAACTATGAGTGGCACTATGGATACAAGGCGACCTTCGGCCTTTCCACGATGGACCCAACCACCAAGACCCGTGTGTTAAAACCCTCGGCCACCCGATTTGCGAACACCATCAAATCCCACCCGACCGTGGGATCCGTGCGGACCATTCAACCTCAGAAAACCTATTAGCTCATGAGCGTTGCCAAGGCATCGCCCCACCAGTTTCCGTGTCCCCTCTGTGGTGCCGTCATTCATGACCGCACACTTGAACACGGCGAGGAACTGCATTGTGGGCGTTGCGGGGAAACACTGAAACGTTTGCATCACGGCGATCCCTCACATTTGCTGTGGGCGCTTTCCACATCCGGACTCATTCTTTGGGTTCTGGCCAATGTGTATCCGATTTTGACCTTCGATGTCGCTGGAAACACCCAGTCGAACTTGATTATCACCGGCGTGCAAGGTTTGGTGATTCAAGGCTACTGGCCGGTCGCGTTGCTCGTGTTTTTTTGCTCCATCGCCGCTCCAATCATTCATCTTGCCGCGCTTTGGTATGTGGCGGGAGCCTGTTGCCTTGGGCGGCGCTGGCCCATGGTTGGGCGTGTTGCGCATCTGGCAAATGAAGTCGCCCCATGGAGCCTTGTGCCGGTGTTTATGATTGCCTGCTTTGTGGCCGTGGTGAAGCTCGATTTGCTCGGCACGGTTTATTGGGACACTGGCATCGTTTGGGTCTCGCTTTTGGCGCTCTGCTCACTGGCCCTTGGCCAATTCATCGATCGGGACTGGGTCGCCAACCGATTGAAGGAGTTGAGATGACGGATGCTACCCGCCTTGAATTGTCGCGCGCGCTCGTCGTGGCTGGACTTATCCTCTACATCCCGGCCAACATGGTGCCGGTGATGATTATGACTGTCGCTGGCGAAGTCGCGCCGCTCACGGTCATGGGCGGGGTGCAGGAACTTTACGACTCCGGCCTGGCCCCCATCGCCGGGGTGGTCTTTGTCGCAAGCATTATGATTCCTTTCCTCAAACTGATCAGCCTCTCGTGGTTGCTGCTTATGCACGGATCTGGCCAACTGCGGCGGGAAAGAACCACACTCCTCCGAATTCTGCACCAAATCGGAACATGGTCGATGATCGATATTTTCCTGCTTGGAGTGCTGGTGGCCGTCGGTCAGCTTGGAGTTCTTGCGAGTGTGGAGGCTCAAGCCGGTGGACTTTTCTTTGCATCTGTGCTCCTCTGCTCGCTGTTCGCTGCGGATTTTTATCAGGCGCGGATGATCTGGCAACCTGCCACTCCATGAATACCAACCCACCCGAGCCATCTGAGCAGGATCACGGTCAAGTCGTGAGGAGTCCGCATATTCATCGCATTTGGGCGTGGATTTTTCCGGCCTTGGCTGCGGCGGCCGGGATTTGGCTTCTGTGGTCAAATTGGAAGTCCAAAGGCCCCGAGATTCAGGTGCACTTTATCGAGGCCCCGGGAATCCAGAGCGGTAAAACCATTCTGATTTATCGTGGTGTCAACTCCGGACAGGTCACCGGAGTCTCCCTCGACAAGGCCATGGAAGGGGTGACTGTGACCATACGGCTGAAGGCTTTTGCTGCCCAATTGGCGAGTGAGGGGACAGAATTCTGGATCGACCAGCCGGTGATTTCGATCACAGAAACCACGGGTTTGGAATCCATCATCCAAGGCAATTCGATCCAGGCCAGAATAGGAAGCGGCCCCCCCACCACAAACTTCCAAGGATTAAGCCGTGCCCCGCTCACTCCCTTGAATTCACCTTCTTTGGAGATCAGTCTCCGGGCAGTGGATATTCCTTTTCTTGGAAGAGATGCCCCGGTTTATCATAAGGGGGTTGCTGTGGGGCTTGTGCGGGAGAAAATGATCGACGAATCGGGAGAGCCCTCCCTTCAAGTCATGATCGACAAGGAACACGCCCACCTTGTTCTCGACACCTCGCGTTTTTGGATGGTGCCTGCCACGTCTCTGCGTTTGAGCTCGAGAGGGGCCACTTTGGATATCGCGGGATTGGCTGCACTCATTCAAGGGGGAATTGCTTTTGATGACTTTGCGCCAGACGGGAAGCCGGTTGAGGATCACGCAAAATTTGATTTGGCTCCAAACGAATTTGCCGCTCGTGCGGACGGTCCTCGTTTTAAGATCACCTTCGAGAATGCTCGAGGCCTGCTCGCAGGCGAAACTAAAATCTCGTACTTGGGACAGTCGGTCGGCTTCATCGAGGCTATCCGCGTGGACTCCGAGCGAAGACTGGTCGAAGCCACCGCGCGGATGGAAACACAATTCACTCCACTCCTGACCTCAGGTTCGAAATTCACACTCATTCGACCAAGCGTGTCACTGAAAGGTGTCAGTGGACTTGAGACCTTGATCTCAGGCCCGGTGGTTGAGTTTGAGTCGGAAGGGCAGGGGGAACCTGCGCTGCAATTTGTTGGCAGCAGAGGAACGGAAGGGGTTCCCCATGACAGGGGTGTGCTGATTTATGTGCATGCGCAAGACCTGCCCAATCTTGCTGCCGGATCCCCGGTTTATCACCGTGGTTTGGTGGCCGGGGAGGTCCTAGAAAAGCGCATGGTCGAAGGAGAGTCCCCAAGTCTCAAGATCCAAATTCATGAGGAATTTCAATCCTCCCTGCGAGCCAATTCGCGATTTTGGAGAGTGCCTGCCACATCGGTGAGCGCGGGTCCTGGCATTCTTCAAGCCGAGATTCAGGGCCTGTCCGCTTTGCTTGATGGCGGCATCGCCTTTGATGTGTTTGAAGGGCCTGGAAATTTGGCCTCTAGCACGGATTCTTTTCAGCTCTTTGACAGCGAAGTGGCCGCACGGGCCATTTCGGAGCCCATCCGTATCGCATTCAACAATGGTCGGGGCCTGCTCCCCGGGAAGACCGCCTTGCGTTATCTGGGGGTTCCTGTTGGGCTTGTTGAATCAGTTCGCACATCAAATGGACGGGTCGAAGTGACCGCACGGGTGGATGCCGGCTACGAGTCACTCCGTCGCAAAGGCTCGGTCTTCGCCATTGTTCAACCTCAGGTTTCCGTCCAGGGACTCTCCGGCCTGGAGACCATCCTGAGCGGAGTTTATATTGAATGTGTGCCCGGAACTGGCGCCCTGACCAATGCGATCTTTATCGGTCAATCGTCAGCCGAGCCTGAGTTGCTTGAGCGCAAGGGGGTGGAAATCCGCATCACCTCTAAAGAAACAACCATCCGGCCAGGAGCACCGGTTATCTATCGCGATCTGACGGTCGGGGAAATTACGGAAAAAACACTCTCTGACGATGGCAAGCTGATTGAACTGACGGCGGTGATTGACAAAAAATTCCAATCCTTGCTTCGCACGAATTCCCACTTCTGGGATGCGGGTGGCGTGGAGGCGTCCATTGGTTTTATCAAATTGAAGGTCAAATCCGAGACCCTCATTGCTCCCGATGGGAAGGTTGGGCTTGCGAATCCTTCCAAACCCGGGGATCCCGTCGGGCCCGGGCATGTCTTTGTGCTTTCCAACAAGCCGCTCAAATAACCATCGCTGACTGATCGCCAGTCGTCTGGATTTCCTGGGCCGGCCTCGCACTATGGGCTCGCCAAATCGCGAGGAACATGAAGGATGCCTCTTCATGTCCACGGAGAAATCGCTTCCGGCATTCCGAAAACTGGCCTATGGGGCCGGGGAACTTGGTCCGGCCATGGCGGGAAGTACGATGATCTTTTTTCAGATGATCTTCCTGACCAGTGTGGCGGGTCTGGAGGCCGGTCTCGCGGGCAGTGTGCTTTTGGTGGGTAAGATCTGGGATGCCGTGAATGACCCTGTGATTGGTTGGTTGTCCGATCACACCAAATCGCGCTTTGGAAGGCGGATTCCCTGGATGGTTCTTTCGTCTGTTCCCTTTGCGTTGTTCTTTTTCCTCAACTGGTGGGTGCCTGATTTTGTGGATGGCGGTTCGCAGTGGGCGCTTTTTGCCTATTACTCGGTCGTCGCGCTTCTCTACAACACGTTCTACACCGGAATGGCCCTGCCCCACTCCTCCCTGACTCCAGAGTTGTCCCACAGTTATGATGAACGTTCGCGGATCACTGGATTCCGGATGGCATTTTCTTTGGGTGGCAGTGTCGGCGGATTGTTGGTCGCTCTCGTGGTTTTTGAGTCCATGAAGGCTGTCCCCGACAATGTCAAATATGCGGCGATGGCGCTCACCGTAGCCATCATCGGCCTTCTCTCCATGACCTTCTGTGTGGCGGGCATTGGTAAGATCGCCATTCAAAAAGAACGCGACCGTTTGAAAGGGGAAGTCGCGCAGCCTCAACTCCCGCTTGTTGAGCAATTTCGCATCGTTTTCGCGAATCGCCCGTTTCTGATCGTTTGCGGGATCTATCTATTCTCATGGCTGGCCATGCAGTTCACGGCAACCATTCTGCCATATTATGTGGGAAGCTGGCTGGGGCTGCCCGCATCCCAATTCCCGATCATTGCGCTGTCCGTGCAAGTCACCGCGTTGGCATTAATTCCGGTCTGGGGGTGGCTGAGTGTAAAACTTGGAAAGAAGCCCGTTTACTTTTATGGCATGATCTTCTGGCTGATCGCCCAGGGAGGATTGCTATTCTTGCAGCCGGGTCAGGGATTCTGGATCTACGTGCTGGCAATATTGGCCGGTGTGGGCATTTCCGTCTGCTATCTGATCCCGAATGCCATGTTGCCGGACGTGATTGAATTGGACGAACTCACCACGGGCGAGCGACGGGAGGGGGTCTTCTACGGCTTCTTTGTGTTTCTTCAAAAAATTGCCCTGGCCCTTGGGACATTCCTTGTCGGCCAGGCTCTTTCCTGGGCCGGCTATCTCTCCAGCGTCTCAGGACAGCCAATCCCCCAACAGCCCGAGTCGGCACTCACGGCCATCCGGATTGCCATTGGTCCCATGCCGGCGATTTCCCTGCTCCTTGGGATTGTCCTCGCCGCCGTGTATCCCATCAATAAAAAGCGTCATGAAGAGATCCTTCGCCAGTTGGAAATGAAGAGGGCGGACGCCGGAAAGATTTCTGAGCATGGGGCGGAACAAAAATCCGATGAATCAGTTTGATCAGACGGTGAGCATCAGAAGCCGACTCATGCCGCTGTGGTGTTTTTTTGGACGTTTGAGTTCTCATCGTTCAATCTGGGTTGGCTTTTGCCTTCTCACGCTTCTGGCCATTGGCTTCACCGCCCTTGATCAATTCAGCAGGCATGATCATCAGTTGCCCAGGGGTTGCGATGAGTTTGGCTACCTCAACATGGCAAAAGCGATTTCTGAGGGGACGACTTTTACGGATCATACTCAAAGACCATTTATTAAGGATCTGTTGGCCGACCTCAAAAGAACATTTCCAAATGCCGACGACTACCGATGGATGGTTGCACCGCACGCCTATCACGTCAGCCCCAAACTCGACAAAATTATCAATCAATACCCTCCCGGTGTCGGGCTGATGCTTGCATTGGTGCCTTTGGAATACCGTCGGCTGGCCTATCCGGTGGTCAGTGTTCTTATTGGGTTCCTGATCCTCCTGCTGGCAGGTTGCCTGGATACCGGGCGATGCAACTATCTGACTGTGGCTCTTTTGCCCCTCATTGCGGTGATTTTGTTCTTCATTCAACCCATGAGGGGGGAGCTTCAGCGTGTTGGGTCTCTCGCGCCAACGTTTGGCTTCCTCATTGGGGCCGGATGGCTGCTTCCTCGCAAGCCTTTCTGGAGCCTGGCACTTCTCTCTGCATCCACGATATTCCGAATCCCCAATGCCCTCTTAATCGCACCAGTAGGATTAGCCGCGCTTTTTCTGAGTGATCCAAAAATTAACTCCTTCATCGGCCTGATTCGGCGGTTTTTTGGTCTTGGCCTGTCGACCTTGATTGGTGGGCTTGGCGTTTACATCCTTTATGCATGGCTGCTTCTCGGCAACCCCTTTGCGATCACCTACTCCAGATTGGATAAGGAATTTGCAACGTTTTCGAGTCTGACAGGGAACCTGCATTTCTATCTGATAACAAACCGCGAATGGTTTTTGCCTCATGTGGGCATTTTGTCTGTGCTGTTGCTGGTTTGTTTCATTCGTGGAAAATATGTCTGGTTCTTCTTTGCCGTCATTCTCTGCCTTTTTAACTACACATTTTACATTTTTCACAAAGTTCAAATTGGCTATTATCCCTACGCTTCGGCATTGTTTGCATTAGGCCTCACCTTGGGGGTTGCTGAAATGGGTCGTTTGAATACGAGGGTTCGTGCCGCCACCATCATCCTTGGATGTGCCGCATGCGTCGTGATGGCCGCAGCAAGCCGCCTTCCCGAGGCAACGACCGTTCAACAATACGCCATCAAAGCCCTGCCATATCAAAACGCATTTTCTGACAAGCAGGTGGTTTGGGCAGAACATTGTTCAGGAACAATTGAATACACCACGAATCGGGCGGGATTTCGTTATAACTGGGGGACTAATTCTGCTCGAAAATACGTGCTTCTTTGGCTGTTGAGCCACGGTTATTCGCAGGTGATTTGGGTGGATGATGAAGGCATGAAGCCCTCAGCAGAGATTGAAAAAATGCTTGATGCCTCCGCAATCAAATACACAAAAAAAACTGCCAGTGATCTTGGTGTTTATCTGGAAGTCTTGCCTCAGATTCCCGAGACCTTGAGGCCCGCCCAATGAACATGCCGAAGCATGTTCCTGCGTTTTTCTATGCATCCCTCTATCTGGGCGCAATTATCTTCATGGTCTGCACGTTTCTTGGCTACCAGATTCCGATCTACAGTTATCGTTGGATGCCGGATTTTGGCGCCCAGTTCGAGGGCCGGATGTCGCAAGAGTTCCTTAGGAAATCCGGTTATGTGGTAGACAGTCGCTATGGATATGATGGCCAGTTCTATGCTCAGCTCGCCATCGACCCATTGATTCTGAATCCTGAAACCGCAGTTGCCTTTGACAACTTCGAGTATCGAGCCCGGAGGCCATTTTTTGCGATGACGGCCTATCTTGCGGGGGCGGGCAGGCCACGAGCCGTCCTTCAGGCTTATTCGGTTCAGAATCTTTTTTATTGGCTCATCCTGGCCGGTGTTTTGCTCTATTGGCTGCCACCAACGTCCTGGCAAAACACGTTCCGCTATGTGGCGATCCTCTACTCCATTGGTTTGGTTGCAAGTGTCCAGAAAGCGCTGCTTGATGGACCGGCGCTGACACTTATTGCCATTGGTGTGCTTCTGGCTGAACTTCGGAAGCCGTGGTTAAGCGCGGTGGTACTTGGGGTCGCCGGGCTTGGCAAAGAGACAAGCATTTTTGCTGCCTCGCTGTTTGGATTGCCAAAGATGTCGGAACCCAAACAGGTGTTTCTCCTTGTTCTAAAGCTCGGGATTGTTGTCCTGCCCCTGGCCCTCTGGATGTTTTATGTGTCCTTCATCGACAGCGCGTCCAGATCCTACTCCCTTGGAAGTCGGAATAACTTTGATTGGCCGCTGTTGGGATGGTGGAAGGCCATTCAAGCCCTTCAAACCAGGATCGGGGCTGGCCAGCCTTTGGTCGAATCGCTCATAACGACCGTGTTTCTCATTGCCCTACCAGTGCAAATTATTGCGCTGCTGTGGATGCGGCAAATATCCAACCTCTGGTGGCGGGTCGGCGCGACTTTTGCGGCTTTCAGCTTCATTATCGGCTACGCGACATGGGAGGGTGTGTATGGTTCCGCGGCTCGGATTTGCATGCCCGTGACCGTTGCTTTTAATCTTCTGGCTCCGCGAACACGCAGATGGCTTGTTATTTTGATCCTTGGAAACACCCTGTCGTTGCTCGGGCTCCACGCGGTGATTGTCTCGGGTCCGCCTCCAGAACTCCTGGCGCAGCCATTCCCTCATGGAATCTCAACTGGCTACCGTGTGGATTGGAAATCGGGTTGGCATCAAATGGAGTGGGATCAACGCAATTATTGGCATTGGAGTTCGGGGGTCTCAACGCTCGATATTTCGCCCACCAATTCTAATCTGTCCCATGCCGTTTTGCGTTTCAAAACACGGTCCATTAAACCCATGGAAGTCCAAATTTCCACCCAGGACGGCCCACTCATGAAATTTCAGTCCAATGCCTCATTGAGCAACGAAATCGAGGTCGTCGTTCCGCTTGCCCGCGGAGCCAATTCCGTGTATTTCCACTCCAACACCCTGTCATCGGAATTGTCGGGTGATGAACGCCCTCTCAGCTTCATGTTGATGAACCCGACCTTGCGAACCAAGTAGGATTAGAGGGCCCCCATGGGAGATTTGGGCCTGCCCCCACTGGTCATCGTGTCCCTATGGCCTCATCATCTTGTGCAATTGTGTTGTGCGATGGACAATCTTCGCAAGACATGATTTTTTTAGGGATGGACGGATTTTCTCAGCAATATGAACGTTATGTGATCCCCACGTATGGGCGGTTTGATTTGGATTTGGTGCGGGGAAGTGGCACGCATGTCTGGGACGTTCAAGGTCGGGACTATCTGGATTTTGGAGGAGGGATCGCAGTTTGCTCTCTCGGTCATTCCCACCCTTTCGTTACCCAAGCCGTGTGCCGTCAGGCCGCGACGCTGGTTCATACTTCGAACCTCTACCGCACGGGACCCCAGGCGGACCTGGCTCAGCGGCTTGTCGAGATCACGGGGCCCGGCAAAGTCTTTTTTTGTAACAGCGGGGCCGAGGCCAATGAGGGACTCATCAAACTGACCCGGAAGTTTGGATCAGCAACCGGACGTTATGGAATGATCACTTTTAAGAACTCATTCCATGGGCGTACGATGGCGGGGATCTCCGCGACCGGTCAGGATAAGGTCAAAGTTGGATTTGAGCCATTGTTGGAGGGCTTTTCTCATGCCCAATTGGGAAACATTGATTCCGTTCGTGAAGCGATGACTCCTGAGACCGCCGCTGTGCTGGTGGAACCGGTGCAGGGGGAGGGTGGCATTCATCTTGGTTCTGCACAATTTCTGCGGGAGCTTCGTGCTTTTTGCGACGAGCACGATTTGTTGTTGTTGTTTGATGAGGTCCAGTGCGGATTGGGTCGGACTGGAGACCTGTGCGGGTGGAAGTCCATCGCGTCGGATGTGCAGCCCGATGGGGTCAGTTGGGCCAAGGGCATCGCCAATGGATTTCCGTTGGGGGCTTTTTGGGCCGCTTCCAAGCCTTTGGCTGATGGGGGGATGCTCTGTGATTTGCTTGGCCCGGGGACGCATGGCACCACCTATGGGGGCAATCCTGTTTCCTGTGTTGCGGGTCTTGCTGTGCTCGATGTCCTTCAAGCCGAGAATTTGCTGGAAAATGTTCGGACGATGGGAGCCAAGCTGACCGAGGCCCTGCGATCCGTGATTCTCAGCGAAGGCTGGGGGGATGCAACCGTTAGAGGATTGGGGTTGATCATCGGCCTGGAATTGCCGGTTGGGTTTGGGGCGAGGGATCTTGTTCTTGCGCTGCAAGAGGAGGGGCTCCTGGTCATTCCCGCTGGAGACCGTGTGGTCCGGTTTTTGCCGCCTTTAAATGTGAGCTCCTCTGAAATTGACGCTGCCGTTGAAATCGTGCGGCGAACGGTGCATCGTCTTTATCCTTCGACAGCAACGGTGCAGAATGCCTAAAATTTTGCCCTCAATCCACACCGGCATGAAAAACCTCCTATCCATGGAATCCCTCTCCCAAGAGGAAATCCTCAGCATTGTCAAATTGGCCTCTCAAATGAAGTCCAGCCGGCGAAGTGACCCTGATGGTCCGCTGGCGGGCCAATGTTGGGCGCTCATGTTCTCAAAATCCTCGACCCGCACACGCGTGAGTTTCGAGGTGGGAATTCGGGAATTGGGTGGAAATGTGATGTTTTTGGCAGCGGATGATATCCAGCTGGGAAGGGGAGAACCGATCAAGGACACCGCACGTGTGATGGGGCGGATGCTCCATGGTGCCGTGATTCGCACCTTTGCGCAGTCCGATGTCGAAGATTTTGCAGCCTTCAGTGGGATATCAACCATTAATGCCCTCACCGATGAGGAGCATCCCTGCCAGATCCTCTCCGACCTTTTCACCCTGGCTGAGTCAGGGCTTTCTCTCGAGCGGCTGAAAGTCGCGTTTGTTGGAGACGGGGATTGTAATGTGGCACGCTCCTGGATTTGGGCAGCCGCCCGGTGTGGGTTTGAGCTGCGGATTGCGGCCCCAGACAAGTTTTTTCCCCCCCAAGACTTGATCGAGCGTGCCGGCGGGAATGTGAAGCTTTTTGTGGATGCCAGGGAGGCGGTTGAAGGAGTTGATGCGATTTATACCGATGTCTGGGTCAGTATGGGCAAGGAAGACGAAGCCGCGTTTCGCATGGCCCAATTCCGCGGATTTCAAATTGATGACGCTCTCGTGGCTCTGGCCCCCAAAGCTTTGATTCTCCATTGCCTGCCCGCTTATCGCGGCAAAGAAATTTCCGAGGAGACCTTCGAGGCTCATGCCGACACAATCTTCCGTCAGGCCGAAAACCGTCTCCATGCTCAGAAGGCCGTGCTGAGTCTCTTGCAGGATCGCTAACGGTATAGACCAGCCATCCTCGCCGCCCGAAGGCCGATCTTTTCGCGCAAGGCGGCGGGCTCCAACACTTGGGCGCTATCCCCCCAACCCAGGATCCACTTCTCAAGATCCGGTGCCAGTCCCACTTGCATTGTCAACACCGCTCCGCCATCAGGGGCTGCCGCAAGCTTTTGCGACTTGTGCCACTTTCGTTCGGAGACGATGCGAGTCGCAAAAGGGTTGAATTGGATTTTTACCTCGATCGGATCCTTGGCCTCAAACGCAGAAAAACTGTCTTCAAGCATCTGGGTGAGAGAGAAATCGGCGGGTTTTCGGAACACGCGTTTCAGGTTTTTGACTTTTCTAATGCGTGTGAGGGCAAAGGTTCGCTTGGCAGCGCGCACTTGATCATTGGCAATCAGATACCACTGATCAGCGATACAGGAGAGGTGGAGAGGTTCAACCCGGCGCCTTCCTGGCTTGGAAGCATTCAGGGCAAGATAGTCAAATTCCAAAACCTCGGATTTCAGCACAGCCTCTGCCAGTTTCTCATAGACCTTGAGCTCCGAAACAGGAACTCCGCTGGGCCGAAAAGAAACCGCATCTGAAAGCTCATGCAAAGAGATGCTCGTCTCGCTATCCAAACTCGATGCCAGCTTCTCAAAAGCACTGCGCAGCGGAGCCTCAAAGGACGTGCCACGGTATTGTTCCACCGCCTTCTGTGCCACCAAGAGGGCCACCAACTCGCCCTGGCTCACCGTCATCATCGGAAAGCGGTTCACGGGCTTGGTGTAATGAAATCCATGACGCCCCATGTCGTAGTCAATCGGCAGCAGGAGCTGGTCCCGCATAAAATCAATGTCGCGCTGCACGGTCTTGTAGGACACCTCAAAAACTCCCGCCAAGCCGGAGCAGTTCGGGAACTCACCCGCTGCCAGCAACTCGTGGATTTTCATCATTCGCGCAATCGGGGGGCGGGACTGCCTTCCTGTGTGGGGAGTCGTCGCCCGGCCTGGTCGGCCAGTACGGGGTCTTGAAAAAAGTTTCACTTTTTTAGGCATAGGACAGGTATTGTCCTACTGCCTCCTTCAAAGTCAAGCCCGATATGAAAACTCTACAAAACATGATCTGGAACCGGGGCCGCCAAAACAAACGCGTCGTCCATGAGCAACTTGAACTCCGCCTGCCCGGCTCGCGCATCACCCGCGATGAGGTCGGTTTCCTCGACGAGATCCGGCGCTTGCGCGAGCACCTCACAACCGGCGGGAATTGAGGGCCGCGTGCCTTGGGACAGAAGTGGGTGCGAATAACTGTGGCTGGGGTCGCTCCTCCCGGGCGCGCTGGTTTCTGTTAGAAAGGCAATATCTTGTCGGTTTGGTTCGCGTTGTTCATAGTGTGGGCATTCTAATCCCATGAACACTTCCCGATCTTTTGGTGCGTTGATTTTTGGATGCTTAATTCTTTTTGTGGTGGGAGGTCGGTGCGCGGCGGTGGCCCAGGTTGGTGTACGACAGATCCCAGAGGCCTTGAAGCCTTGGGAATCGTGGGCCACATGGAATGACCGCCAAAAAAATTCGCCCACGCCATTCAACGACCCTGCCAAGCCGCTGGATTTCTGGCCCTCGGTACTCAGCCTTAAGGTTGAGCCGACGGGAGGCAGCTTTCAACTTGGGTTGACTGTTTTCAGTGAAACGTGGATTCCCCTGCCGGGAAGTAATTCGGTGTGGCCCCAAAATGTGCAAGTGAATGGGGTTGCCCAACCTGTGATCGAACGCAATGGGGTGCCGGTTGTGCGGCTGGCTCCAGGGGCAGGCCGCATCGAAGGTGGTTTCCCTTGGTCGGCGATTCCTCAAAATCTCTCATTGCCAACCGAAGTTGGGATTTTGGAACTCACTCTGGAGGGGAGCCTGGTGACCAACCCATCATGGGGGGCGGACGGAAAACTCTGGCTGAAGCGGGATGCCTCCACGGAGCAGGTCGACAAAGATTTTCTTGCTGTGAAAGTTTATGGTGTCATTGAGGACGGCATACCTCTTTGGCTGAAGATGGAAGTCGAACTCCTGGTCTCCGGTAAAAGCCGTGAAGAAGACATTGGAGATATCCTTCCAGAAGGTTGGAAGTTGGCGGCAGTGCGAAGCCCTTTGCCGGTGGCTGTGGACGAATCCGGTCAGTTGAAGGTTCAAGTTCGTCCCGGCAAATGGACCATGGAATTTGATGCATTTCGAATCGATGATCTGACCGACTTGCGATTTGCTTCAGGGGTCGAGCCAGCTGTTTCAGAGATGCTGATCGGCTTTCGCTCAAAACCGGACTTTCGGATGGTGGATATCACGGGAGCCCCATCGATTGATGTCTCCCAAACAACGTTCCCTGACAAGTGGCGAAGCCTCCCCGTCTATCAATGGGACACGACAACCACATTGAATATCGTGGAGCGCCTGCGCGGCATGGGCCTGCAGAAGCCACCAGGACTCAACATCCACCGGGAATTCTGGCTTGATGAGGACGGGAAGACCCTGACGTTTCGCGACCAAATCACTGGCCAAATGCAGCAGATCTGGCGGCTTGATGCGGCTCCAGGCCAGGATTTGGGGGCTGTTCGGTCCCAGGGCAGCGGTCAGCTCATCACCCGGAACCCGGAGAATGGGGCGCCGGGAATTGAAGTCCGCACACGAGACCTGAATCTCGAGGCCACCGGGCGCAGCACACACACGGCCAACCTCTCCGCCACTGGATGGCGGACCGATGCGGAAACCCTGACGTGTTCCCTGAATCTTCCTCCTGGCTGGAGGCTCTTTGCGCTTTTTGGAGCGGACTGGGTCCAAGGGGATTGGTTGACGGCTTGGAGTCTTTTGGATCTTTTTCTGTTGCTGATTTTTTCATTGGCCGTGTTTCGGCTTTGGGGATTTGGCGCGGCGATCCTCGCGTTTGTTGCCTTTGGTCTTTCGTATCATGAACCCTCCGCCCCCAGATATCTGTGGCTGGCTTTGTTGGTGCCGCTTGCCCTCCTGCGGGTGATGACATCGGGATGGGGACAAAAGCTTTTGTTGGCTGCCAAGTGGGTGGTTATCGCGCTGCTCGTTGTGGCCCTTGTGCCTTTCCTGGCCACGCAGCTTCAGCAGGCCATTTTTCCCCAGCTTGAGCCTCGTGTCGCTCTCCAGAATAATTTTGCCATGCCGGTCTCCGCCCCTCAAAATGAGGTGGCAGCAGATCTTTTTGTTGAGGAAGCCTTGCCAATGGTTTCCGAGGGTCGAGCCGCGGGTTATGGCCAAAAAAGTCAGGTACAGGCCAGAGAAAAACAAGAGGACAAAAGCAACCTGCTTTATGATGCCCAGGCGCGGATTCAAACCGGCCCGGCCGTTCCGGATTGGACATGGCGGACTGTCTCCTTCGGCTGGAATGGACCGGTCCAATCCACGCAACAAATTCGTCCCCTGTTGATATCCCTGCCACTTGAGCGGTTGCTGACTCTGTTTCGTGTGATCTTGCTGCTTGCATTGGCCTTTGTGCTTCTGCGGGTGAGGGGGCTCGGGGGCAATCTGTTCACAGGCGGGGCGAATGCCGCCGCACTGATTTTGTTGCCATGGATTTTTTCGACCTCCGCCGTGGCTCAATATCCCGAGCCGGAAATGTTGGAAACGCTGCGCGAGCGGCTGCTTGAAAAATCCGATGCTTACCCGAACGCGGCATCGATCCCCGCGGTTTCCCTCACGCTGGTGGATCGAAAGCTGACGATTGAAGCGGAAATCCATACGGCAATTTTCACAGCAGTGCCTCTTCCGGGTCGCCTTCCTGATTGGTCGCCTGTGAGTGTAACGATTGAGGGCAAGCCCGGGGCAGCCCTTCGGCGGGAGGGTGGTTATTTATGGGTTGTCCTGCCGGCAGGAGTCCACCGCGTGGTTTTGCAGGGCCAACTTTCCGAGGCGACAGAGTGGGAGTGGACTTTCCTGCTCAGGCCCCACCATGTGACCATTGAAGCACCCGGCTGGGCTATTTCCGGAGTGAAGCCGAATGGTGTTCCCGATCAGCAAGTGTTTTTTGCCCTTCAGCAGCAGGAGGCTGCCGGCGAAGCCACCTATGATCGACAAGATTTTCAGAGCATTGTGGCTGTGGATCGAAACATTGAGCTCGGTCTGGTCTGGCAGGTGCAGACAACGGTCCGCCGTCTCTCCCAGCCTGGTAAAGCCATCGTGCTGAGAGTTCCCCTGCTCCCCGGAGAAAATATCATTTCTGCCAATGCTGTCCTTGCTGACGGTGCCATGGAGGTGCGTTTGGGAGCTCAAGAAAACTCTTTCACATGGAACAGCGAACTTTCCATCGTCCCGGAGCTGGACCTGACGACGCGCAAGACGGATTCCTGGGTTGAGCGCTGGACGCTGACGGCTTCCCCGGTGTGGAATGTGGCGCTCTCAGGCCTGCCGCCAGTTTTTGAACCGTCAAATCCCGAACTCGTGCCGGTCTGGCAACCCTGGCCCGGCGAGAGTGTCAATTTGAGCATCAGCCGACCAGAGGCCATCCCTGGCGCCACGGTCACCATCTCAAAAGTTTCCCACGAAACCTCTCTGGGCGAACGTCAGCGCACCAGTCAATTGAACCTGACCCTGCGATGCACCGTTGGCCAAGACTTTGCTGTGACCCTTCCAGAAGAATCCGAAGTCACCTCGCTCGAATACAATGGCCAATCCATCCCCGTAAGAAAAGATGCCGGCAAAATCATGATACCACTTCGTCCCGGCGATCAAGCTCTTGGCCTCGCATGGAAAACCGATCAACTCCTTGGCCTTAAGGCCTCCACGGATCCCGTTCTTCTTTCTGTCCCCAGCGCCAACATTGAGAGTGTGGTGGTCGTTCCCCAGAGCCGCTGGGTCCTCTGGACAAATGGGCCACTGCGTGGCCCTGCCGTTCGGTTTTGGGTGATCCTTGCAACGGCCCTGTTCGCAGCAGCAATTCTCAGTTGGCTGAAAACGTCGCCCCTGCGGCTTTATGAGTGGATGCTGCTCGCCATCGGCCTCACGCAAGTTCCGCTCCCCGCAGCTTTAATTGTGGTTGGCTGGTTGTTCTTTTTGGTTTGGCGGGGACGACCTGCCTTCACATCGCTCCCAGCCCTTCGATTTAACCTGCTTCAGGCGTTTTTGATTTTTCTAACCCTCTGTGCCCTTGGGGTTTTTGTTGCTGTGGTTGGTGCCGGACTTCTCGGCAACCCAGAAATGTTTATCGTCGGCAATGGCTCGACTTCGGGTGCTTTGCGATGGTACCAAGCCTCCAGCGGCGAGCTCCTGCCCCAGCCTGAGTGCCTTTCGGTATCCATCTGGTGGTATCGGATCTTAATGCTCGTGTGGGCGCTCTGGTTGGCAGCAGCACTGATCCGATGGCTGCGCTGGGGATGGCACCAATTCAGCGCCGGGGGATGCTTCCACGGCAAAACCAGACCCGCCGTCCAGCCTCCCCCACTTCAGTAACGGAACTTTGGAGGTTCGGCAGGGGCCCCCGATGGCGGAGGAGATGTTGGTGAAGTGATATCCTCCAGGCCAATATTTAGATCAAGCTCAGGAGGAGGGGCCGATTCCGGCAGGGGAATGTCATTCACTTGCTGGCCGCGATAGCGGGGGCTGGAGGAGTTCCTGCGGCTCGAACTTTCCGAGGACCCTGTGGATGCCTCTGCAGCAGGTTTGGGTGGCCTGGGCGGAGCAGGCACAATATCTTCGTTGGCCACATATCCAGTTCGGGAATCCTCAAGGAGAACAAAACTATATCCCATTTCCTTGCGAATCAGCTTCACCCGGTCCCCAACTCGCAATGTCCCATCCGGTCCGCGGCCCTGCATCGGTCCCAATTTGTACAAGGATGCAAAATCCCTGATGACTGAATATTCAGGCGCCTCCTCGGGAGCATAGGTTTGAGTCGCGCAACTCGTGAGGATGGCACAGATGGCAGGGATGATCGCGTAGCGGGTAAACATTGGCAACCGAATGACTATCAATGTCCTTGTCCGCGTGCAAACAAGAGTTCCGATCGGTAAATGTCCTCCACCGCAGCGGCGCTTGTGCTTGCGGAGAAAATTGACACGCATCTCATTCTTGCGGCGCTGCCAAAATCTCTTGCAAGCTGCTTGTTATGAACGAATTGTGATATAGCTTCGACAAAGGTTTCTGGTTCGCTCGGGAGGCACAATCGGCCGTCTCTTCCGCCGCGCAAAGCGTGGAAAATATCTGGCAGGTTGGAGGAAACGCAAGGCAATCCCATGGCCATTGCCTCAAGGAGAGCCATCGGGAGCCCCTCATACAATGAGGACAACACAAACACGTCCAAAGCGGAATAGAAGGCCACTCGCTCATCCACTTGCCCCAAAAGCCTCACCCGATCTCCGATCCCTGAGGATCGAATGAGAGCCTCAAGCGCCGGTCTTTCAGGGCCCTCCCCCGCAATAAGAAATTGGAGCTCCGGCAGTCTTCTCGCCAAAGATATGAGTAGTTGGAAATTTTTTTCCGGAGCGAGGCGGCCCATACTGCCAATGGTGAAGACATGCTCCGGAATACCCCAAGCCTTTCGTGCGCTTTCCCGTGCTTCTGGGGTGGGAGGCTGGAATATTTCGGTGTCGATGCCATTGGAAACAACGCTGATAAGATCCGGTGGGATCCCCTCCCAGCGTGTGAGGAAGTCCCGCACACCCGCTGAAACAGCTATGATTCGATGGGAGGCAAAATGAGCGAGAGCGTCAGGCAAAAGGGAGGCCACCCCTCGAAAACGTATGTCGCCACTGGCGTGATCATGGGCAATGCAAATTCCACAACCCAAGGCCGCCGCGAGCGGCTTGGCAACCCAGTTGGCCCCTTGGAGATGGAAGTGCAGAATATCATAACGCCGACGTTGGAGGAGTTGTACAAAGTTCCAGAGATACAAGGGTGGCCATCGTTTGGCTGAGAGTGAGTGCACGGGGACTCCAAGATTCTCGACCGCTTCGGCAAATGGTCCTCGTCCGTGCATGGTGGCCACCTCGCAATCAATTTGCCCGGCGTCGCGATTGCGCACGAGGTCGAGAACTGCCGATTGTGCGCCTCCCAGCCCCAGGTGATCGATCACATGCAGCACTCGAATCATGACGGAAGGCCTTTCAAAAATGCGGTGACATTTTTTTCGTTGTCATGCCATGCGGTTACAAAACTGCGTGCCCCCGCTGCGGCTGAGGCAAGAGCCGCCGGGTTTTTTATCAGCTCAGCGGCGGAGCTGTAAAAAAGTTCCAGGTTGCCGCCAGCGCAGCTGCCGGCCCCAAATTTTGAGAGCATGCCATCTGGATTGCACGTGAGGGAAACAATGGCCGTCCCTCCGAGTCCACTGTGAAGGAACGTGTTTGGAACCCCCTCATCCGAGGATGTGTTCACAAAAACTCTGGCAGCGTCAAAGTGTTTCTGGATTTCGCTGTAAGGAACCCCATCGAGAAATTCCAGGCCGCGAATCTTCGCGGCTCGTTTTTGGATTTCCCTATGCAGCTTTTGGTCCTGGGGGGAGCAAATCATACGGGCTGTGACCTCCGGTATTCTCTCCACAAGATCGAGAAACAGATGAGGGGCTTTGACGGCATGACATCTTGCCACCCAAAGCAAATCCAGAGACTTGGGCTTCATTGGCGGCGATCTGAAATCTTGAAGCAGGAGTCGAACGACATGGCATGTCATCCCTTTTTTTCGAAACATTTCGGCCTGGTTTTCCGTGATAGCAAAACGCGCGTCAGCCGCTCTCAATCCCCAATCAAAGAGTCGCCCGCGAATGGGTTTCGATCTACGGAACCCTCCATCGATCTCGCTGTCCAAGGCACAGACATAGATTACCTGGAAACGCAGCAATCGCCCCAGCAGGCAAAGAAGCGCCAACCAGGTTGTCCAACCATACACCACAACAAAGTCGGGTTTCTCTTCGCGGATGATTCGTGTCACCGGCTCCAAGGCGTGACTGGTGTCCGAAAGCCCCCCGGTGTCAAAGCGACCTGCTTCGCGGATCTTCACGCCTTGCCAGGAAACCCCATCGGGGAAACCATCCTGAGCGGCAGCAATTGCCACCTGATGGCCCCGTTTGACCAACTCGGCTGCGAGGAGTGCCACTTGGAGTTCTGCTCCCCCGGAAGACTTCTCAGAGCCGGGATCCAAGGCCCGGTGGGCATAACCGGATAAGAACAAAAAATTGTGCGGGCTGCCGATGACAGGTGCCGACATCAGACCCGGAGTTTGCCTGCCTTGGAGAGCAGGATGGACACCCAGCGTGTGGAAGGAAAGTTGGCCATGATGATCACCGCGATAACCGTGATTGGCACACACAGAAACATACCGACAACCCCCCACAACATGCCCCAGAGGATCAGGGACATCACCACGACCAGAGGGCTGAGGTTCAGGGTCATTCCCATCAAATTGGGTTCAATAAAATTGCCAAGGGTCTGTTGAATCACCGTGATCCCAACAAAAAGAACCACGACCGGGCGGAGACTTTCAAACTGAAAAAGCGCAAGAAGGCTTGGCAGGATGGTCGCAAAAAGAGACCCGATCGTGGGAATGTAGTTAAAGATAAACACCAAAAGAGCCCAGAATTCAGGGAGGTCCAACCCAACCCAGCGCATGACGGCATATGAAAGCAGCGCTGTCACCAGGCTCACCAGCGTCTTGACCCCAAAATACGTTTGTACGTCACGATCGATGCGGCTCAGCATCTCCTCGACACGGTGGCGGCGTCCTGCGTCGGGAAACAGGGCCTGGATTTTTAATGGAATGTAGCGACTCTCAATCAGGATAAAGATACCGAAGATGACAATCAGGGTGGTTGTTTTGAGGAGGGCCGCCAAATTTGTTGCCACGAGGGTCAGGATACCTGGAAGATCGACGTCCCGAACGAATTCTCTCAGCGCTGGCGGTTGCTCAATGCCGACACTGGCAAACACATCGGCCTGCAATTTCAACAGTCGCCCCTGGTATCTGGGCGCGATTTCTGCCACTTGCATGGCGTTGTCGGCGATGATTGAGAACAGTAAAAAGCTGAGCCCGATCACGGCCATAAAGGCGAACACGAGGGAGACCGCCGATGGAAGCCGCATCCCCCGAACTTGTATCCCGCTGATCCAGCGCTCGAGCACCTTGATGAGATACACGCCAATCAAGGCAATCACCAAAGGAATGAACAGGTCTTTGCCTGCACGAATGAGGGCAAGCACGATCGCCAAAACAACCATCCATCCTGCCGCTGCCAACCCGCGGTGACGCCATGGTTGCAAATCTTCGGTGTGTTCAGTCATCTGGAGAGTCGACAGTTTACGAAGCCAATCGTCCACGTCGAGCTTGTCTTTGCAAGGGAACACAAAAGCCGTTCGTTGCGGTTTCCTGCTTGAATCCTACGCCGTGTGATGTCATAGCGCAGAGTACGATGAAAAATATGTGTTCCTCCTTCTCAAGGCTCTTGGTGGTTTTGTCAGTAGCCGCGATGCCCGGCTGCACGATGATGGAGGACGCCAAACATGGTTCCTCCACCAAAGCCGAGCAAAAGCGGTTGGCTGCACAACGTGATCAAGCCGCTGTGGAACATTCTCTCTATCGCAGTGTCGCCAACTGGAAAAAGAACACCTACCAGAATAAGGAACTCCTTGAGGCTGCCACTCCGGATCGGGTTGCCCTGGAAATTTCGCTCAATGAACAGCGGGGCCTTCTTTTGGTTGATGGGGCAATCGCCATGGATTTTCCGGTGGCGACCGGAAAAAAATCCCATCCAACACCTGCCGGTAGCTACACGATTCTTGCCAAGGAAAAGCATTACGCCTCCAACCTCTATGGCAAAATTTACGATGCGGAAGGCACGGTGGTGGTCGCCGATGCTGACACACGGACCGACCCCATCCCCGAAGGCGGAAAATTCGAGGGAGCGAGCATGCCCTATTGGATGCGGCTTACGACAACCGGTGTGGGCCTCCATGTGGGGTATGTCCCCGGTCGTCCCGCATCGCATGGATGCATTCGCCTGAGGAATGACACGGCCCAAAAGCTTTTCGCCCACACAAAAATTGGCACGCCCGTTGTGATCTCAGGCCCCATGCCAAGTCTTTCACCCATGCCATAAGCAATGGCACATGATCACGGTCATGACCATGGCCACCATCACCCGCCAAAGGACTTTGGCAATGCCTTCCTTCTGGGGATCCTCCTCAATGCCGGCTTCATTTTTGTGGAGGTGGTGTTTGGTTTGTGGAGTGGATCTCTGGCCCTGCTTGCGGATGCCGGACATAACCTCGCCGACGTTTTGGGTCTGGTCATGGCATGGGTGGCAACCCTTCTCATCAAACGTGCTTCCAGCGAACGCCGGACCTACGGGTGGAAACGATCGACAGTTCTTGCGGCCCTGTTTAACGCGCTGTTGCTGCTCCTTGGGGTTGGTGGAATTCTGTGGGAAGCCATCGGAAGGTTCCGCGATCCTGCGCCGGTGGCAGGATTGACCGTGGCATGGGTGGCCGCTGTTGGCATCCTCGTGAACGGGTTCACTGCGTGGTTGTTTATGTCAGGGCGCAAGCAGGATCTCAATGTGCGCGGAGCCTTCCTTCACATGGCAGCTGATGCGGTGGTCTCTCTTGGCGTCATGATTTCCGGTATTGTGATTTTTTTCACCGGGTGGACCCTGCTGGATCCCATGATCAGCCTCGGCATTGGCTTCCTGATCTTGTGGAGCACATGGGGCCTGTTGCGCGAGTCCCTTGATATGTCCATGGACGCTGTCCCAGCTGGCATCGATCCGGCAGCCGTGCGTTCTTATCTGGAGTCGCTTCCTGAAATCCAACGGGTGCACCATCTGCACATCTGGCCCTTGGGCACGACTGAGACAGCCCTGACGGTCCATCTCGTCAAAAAGGACACCACTCTTGACAATGACCTCCTCGCGCGGGTCGAAAAAATGTTGGAGTCACGTTTCTCCATCGGACACGCGACAATCCAGCTTGAGGCCCCCTAAAAAGCGGTTAAAGGGCTCTCCCCCAAAAAGCTGGCACCGGATGATCCGATGCCAGCTCGAGGGAATTTAGAATGCGAAGCGAAGGCCGCTGCGTAGGTTGGCGACGTTGCCGGTTCCGCCATAGAAATATCTGCCATCAACAAAGAGACCGATATTATTCGTCAGGCGATATTCCAAACCACCGCCGACATTGCCGTAGCCGATCGTGGTTCCATCCCAGCCAAAACCACCACCAACCATCACATACGGGGCGAGGTTCAAGGAACAGATTGGATAGCGGAAGAACAAATTGCCCCCAAGTGGCATGTGTTCAACCGTGCCCCCATTGTCATACCAAGCTGCCTCGTAACCAATACCGAAGTACCTGGCAAAAAAGAAATTGAAACCAAAGCCGCCGCCCGCACCGGTCTTGAACCGGCTGTCACCTGATTCCAAAAACCCGGTGTAGAAGGCATCAATTTGAAATTCCGTATCCCGGAACCGGCATTCATCCGGCAAGACAGCCACTTTGTCCTTGAAGGATTTGGATTCTGTCCCGGCCATGGCCGAGGTGAGTGAGGCGATGGTCAGTGCGCCTAGCATTGCGAAACGGGCACAGGAGCCCAAGGATGTGTTTTTCATGTTTTTGTTTTTTAGGTTTTTAATGAAATGCCTCCCATAGGTTAGAAGAGGCATAGAACCAGCATCATCGAAAAATGGGGCTTCCCCGAAATAGGGTGTTTCCCCCATACCTGTCACTCCGAAAGAATCAGCCTTGGAATTCGTTGTCTTGCTGTTTAGGAATTCAGTCATGTTGATGCAGGAAATCCCGGCGACGGATCGTCCACGTGAAAAGCTGGCCAAGCTCGGAGCGGCCTCTCTGACTGATGCGGAACTTCTGGCCATTTTTTTGAGAACGGGAAGGCGTGGAAAAAGTGCCATTGCGCTTGCCCGGGAACTGATTGATGCGCGGGGGTCCCTTCATGCCCTCTCAAGATGCAATGCCGCCGAGCTTGCAAAAACAACATCTGGCATCGGCCCTGCCAAAGCGGCTGAACTCTGTGCGGCTGTGGAATTGGGGATCCGCTTG
The DNA here is from genome assembly GCA_041749815.1 of Terrimicrobiaceae bacterium. GTDB lineage: Bacteria > Verrucomicrobiota > Verrucomicrobiia > Chthoniobacterales > Terrimicrobiaceae > JAJTZA01. The sequence goes on along the minus strand of JBGTAR010000190.1, from coordinate 9,142 downwards.
ACCCGCTCAGCAGACGCCAACCCCCTCCTGGATTCGGCCCAAGCCGCCTATGACTATTTTGGACTCACGATGCAGACCCTCGACCGCGAGGTCCTCAAGGTGGCGCTGCTGGATACCAAGCTTCGACTCATCCGCGAGGAGAGCGCCTTCACCGGCACCCTGAATGAGTGTGTGGCTCATCCACGCGAGATTTTTCGGTCGGCAATCATCCATCGTGCTTTTGCGATCATTGTGATGCATAACCATCCTTCTGGGGATCCCTCTCCCAGTTCGGCAGACCGAAGCTTGACAGCCCGCCTGAAAGAGGGAGCTTCATTTCTGCAAATGAACCTGATCGACCACATTATTATCGGCAACGGGGACGGAGGGCGCCTACCCTTCTTCAGCTTCCGCGAAGCAGGACTTATATGAGTATTCATCCCACCGCAATTGTAGAACCCGGAGCGATCCTTGCCGATGATGTCGAAATTGGACCATGGGCTTATGTTGGAGGAAATGTGAAGCTGGGGGCAGGGTGTGTGGTGCAGGCCCGCGCCACATTGGATGGGAGCGTCGAGGCCGGGGATCGAAATATTTTTGGATTTGGCTGTGTTGTGGGGGCTCCTCCACAAGATTATGCCTTCAATAGCTCACAAATTTCTGGAGTGCGCATCGGATCACGAAATATTTTTCGCGAATACACAACCATCCACCGGGGAACAAAGCCCGACACTTACACGGTCATTGGTAATGACTGCTTCCTTATGGTGGGAGTTCATCTTGGGCACAATGTCTGCCTGTCCGACCGCGTGGTGATCACCAACAACTGCCTGCTTGGGGGGTATGCGATCATTGAAGAGGGCTGCGTGCTTGGAGGAGGTGCCATCCTGCACCAATTCCTGCATGTGGGAAAGTTTGCCATGGTCAGCGGTGGAGCCAGATTGAACAAGGATGTGCCTCCATTCTGTATCGTTGACACAAAAAACGTGCTTTGCGGCATCAATACCATCGGGCTCCGGAGGGCGGGATTTGCTCCGGAACTTCGCACTGAAATGCGCAAGGCCTTCCGTAAGGTCTTCCATACCAATCTCAATGTGAGCGAGGCCGTGGCGCTTGCAAAATTGGAACCCTTTGCTCCCGAGATTTCTGAGTTCTTTGATTTTATCACAGCATCCAAACGTGGAGTGGGCTCCACCAATCGATCTTACGCTGACGAGGGGGAAGGCCGAGCTCCGGAATAATTGACCGCAACTAATTCAGATTTCTGGAGTTTCATAATTTATGAAACACATCCCCCGTCTCTCAATAGCCATCGTTCTTCTCTCCACTGCCATTGCCTCAGCGGAATCCAAGAGAACAGCTGAATTCCTCCTCAGCGACCCCAAAGCCCATCAAGACCAGTCGGTCACCGTGGATGTCGCGATGGTCAAACCCGTGCGCTGGGTCAGTCCTCTTCCCGAAATTGCGTTTTTTCAGGCGCTGACAATCGACCGCAGCGATAAAAAGCCGGGGGGTGGGATTTTGGTGGCCGTTCCATCTGGCGATTCTGCAAAATTTGCGAAGAAATATGGCACGGATTTTGAAGGAAGAAATTCCTCCACCATTCTGAAGGGCGTCTTCCTTGCTGCAGGAGGCCAGGGGCATCACGGTCACCGAGGCGTTTGGATCATTGATACAACCGGTCGGCTGGAATCTCTTCTCAAGGACCGAAAAGTGACGCTTCCTGATGAGTCAGGCCAAGGCCAGGGAGGTCAGGAACGCCCTCGTGGTCCCAAGGCCAAGCCAAACCTGGAGTGAGAGGTTTTTAGCATCAAGGCCAAAGGATCAGAACGTAGGCCAGGTAGGCAGCAAAAAGTGCCGCACCCTCCCATCGTTGTAATCGAAGCCCCGTCCACAACAAAGGCAGCAACGCTGCCGACATCACCACCATTGCGTAGATATCAAACTTGCTGATCTCTGGTGCATAGAGCGGGGAAACCAATGCGCCTATCCCAAGAATTGCGAGCACATTAAAGACATTTGATCCAATCACATTGCCGAGGGCAATATCAGGTTCATTCTTAAATGCCGCAACCACGGATGCTGCAAGCTCCGGGACACTGGTGCCGGCAGCGACAATGGTCAGCCCAATCACGGCTTCACTCACTCCGAAAGATCTTGCCAATGCCACGGAATGGTCCGTTAACAGCCGGGCTCCCAACACAAGAATCCCGAGACCTGCCAAAATAAACAGAACAGCCTGAAAGACCGAGCCACCATGAGATGGCATGCTTTCAGCAAATTGTGCTTCGACTTCGGCCGGGGCAGTTCGGCGGGCGATGATCACATTGGACACCACATAGATGATGATGCCCGCAACCAAGAAGGAGCCCTCCAATCGACTCACCTGCCCATCCATGAGCAAAATCGGCACCAGAAGCACAACACCAACCATCACGGGGGCATCAATCTTCAATAGCTGAAACTGCACCTTCATGGGAGAAAGAAGTGCGGTGATGCCCAAAATCACTCCGATGTTAAACAGATTGGACCCGATGACATTCCCCACAGCAAGATCTCCACGCCCCGCCAGGGACGCCTTCACACTCACAAAAACCTCTGGGGCGCTCGTGCCAAAGGCCACCACCGTCAGGCCCACAACCAACGGAGTTAATCCCAACCGCAATGCCAGCGAGGAACTCCCCCGCACAAGACCTTCCGCTCCCGCATAAAGCAGGACGAGTGACAGCGCAACAAATAACCAATGAACCCACATCCCTCAACACATGGGCTATCCTTGGTTTCACCGCAAGTGAGTTTCGCCTCAAAAAGCGCTGAACCCGCTTGTCCCCAGGTGGAATCGAACCACCATCTGAGCTTTAGGAGAGCCCTGCTCTATCCGATTGAGCTATGGGGACGTTGCAGATCAAACAATGACATGCTCACAAAACCGAGGTAACCGTTCAGTGGTCTGTCATCTCACGTTTCGTTTACCATGCTGGAGTCCCTCTGTAAAGGCCTCCCAAGCCATCGCCGATATCAGATGACAATACTTGGAGCCGTTCAACTCAAGGTACCGGTTTTTTTTCTTCGGTGGCTTCATCTCTTCCCAGAGTCAGCCTCGCCTCGGCTGCCGCTTCCACCCTGCGTCCTTTTTCAATCAGACGCGTGCAAAATTCATCTTCTGCAGCGAGCGGATACTTTATAAGAATTTCAGCAAATCGTTTCGGGAAGTCGCGATCGTAGAGATTCATTGATAAAAACTCTTTGCTGAAGGCCTGACTTTGGGCGGCAACCTCCTCGCGGTGTTTGGCCGCGACCCTCTCTTGCTCGATGGCAGACAGAGCCTGTTGATACTCCCGCTGCTCTTTTGTGGTTCGGCGCTCGGCCTCGGACAAATCAAAAGCATCCTGGCTGGTGGATTTGGTGTTTTCGAAGGAAGAAGCTGATAAACCCAGATCCGTGCTGTCGGGTAAAAATTCTTTGGATGTCACCGAGGTATCCAAACCGAAATTGACCGTTTTCTCCGCATCCTGCGCAGGAAGCGTCAAAGGCACGGCCATCAGAATGGCAAGAAGCGATAAATGGATTCTGGTCATAAATGTCCGCTCACGGCTGAAGTCTCTCAATGCGCCAACCACCCTCGGGATCAGCTGTGTATAAAAATCGATCATGGAGACGGTTGGCCCCTCCCTGCCAGAATTCCATGCGTTCGGGCTCCACCCGAATGCCACCCCAAAAATCGGGCAAGGGCACTTGGCCATCCCGGAATTTTTCCATCATTTCATGGAATTTCGTCTCAAGAAGGTTTCTCGAGGAGACCACACGACTCTGCTCGGAAACCCAGGCTCCAATCCGACTGCCAACCGGACGGCTCATAAAATAGGCAAGCGACTCTGCATGGGAAATTCGGGTGGCTTTGCCCTGGATGGAGAGCTGGCGCTCCAAAGGAAGCCAGGCAAAAAGCAGTGCCACGGAAGGGTTCTCATCGATGTCTGTGGATTTGCGACTTCCGTAGTTTGTGAAAAACACGAACCCCTTCTCATCAAAAGCCTTCAGCAGCACGGTCCTTGCGCTCACCTGTCCTGCGCTGGTGGCCGTGGCAAGGGTCATGGCATTTGGTTCCAACAAACCTGCGTCTCTAGCCTGATTGAACCACTCTCGGAACTGATTCACAGGATTTTTCGACAAATCATCTCGATGGAGGCCTCGGGAGGTATACTCCCGTCTCAACGCATCAATCTGATCACTCATTTCGTCAGATTCGTCGAAGCGAGCCTCCTACGCAATTCTTTTGGAGCTGATTGTGCCAGAACACCTTGGGTACGGCTTTTGAGTGGTCCAATAGGGCCAAAAGGTTGGCAATTCTGGAGGGAACCCTTGCAGTGATGGCAAAGGACTGATAACCACATTGGCTCATCCATGAATATTCACGAGTATCAGGCCAAGCAGTTAATGGAAAAATTCGGAGTCGCCGTTCCTGGCGGAGCCGTTGCAGAGAGTCCCGAAGAAGCTGAGCGCGTTGCACGAGCTCTTGGAAAAAACAACCTTGTGGTCAAATCGCAGATCCACGCAGGTGGTCGAGGCAAGGGCACATTCAAAAGTGGGTTTCAAGGCGGCGTGCATCTGGCAAAGACCGCAAGCCAGGTCCGGGATTTGGCCGCACAAATGATCGGGGGAACCCTGGTGACCCATCAAACCGGTGAAGATGGTCGGCTTGTCCGCAAGGTGCTCGTTGCGGAGGCGGTCGAGATCAAGAGGGAGCTCTATTTTGCCATCCTCATCGACCGCGCGATCTCTGGACCACTCATTATTGCCAGCACCGAAGGAGGGGTTGAAATCGAAACCGTTGCCGCCAACACCCCCGAAAAAATTATTCGTGAGCCCGTGGATCCCGCCATGGGTCTGCAGCCGTATCAAACACGGAAAATTGCCCGTCAGCTTGGTTTTACCTCCACAGAAATGCGGGCGGCCTGCCGACTTTTCACATCCCTCTACAAATTGTTTATCCAGTCCGATTGCTCAATGGTGGAAGTCAATCCTCTGGTCGTGACATCCGGGGGAGAAGTGCTCGCCTTGGATGCGAAGTTCAACTTTGATGACAATGCGCTCTTTCGTCAGCCTGCGATTTTGGAATATCGGGATATCGAGGAAGAAGATCCCCGCGAGGTCGAGGCTTCCAAATTTAATCTCAATTACATCGGCCTGGATGGAAACATCGGCTGCATGGTCAACGGGGCCGGTCTCGCCATGGCAACCATGGACATCATCAAACTTTACGGGGGTGATCCCGCAAATTTCCTCGATGTTGGTGGTGGTGCCAACGAACAGCAGGTCACCGAGGCCTTCAAGATTCTTATGGCCGATCCCAAGGTGGAAGCCATCCTCGTCAATATTTTCGGCGGAATCATGAAATGTGACATCATTGCCCAAGGGATCATCAACGCCATCCGATACTTGGAATCCCAAGAGCAACGCCTCGTCCCGCTTGTTGTCCGCTTGGAGGGCACCAACGTCGAGGCTGGCCGCAAGCTTATTGAAGAATCCGGCTTGAGCGTTCAAGCCGCAACTGGCCTCACTGAGGCCGCCAAGTTGGTTGTCGCCGCCGTGAAAAAGGCCTGACCCCACCACTCCTAAAACCACCCTTACCATCTCTGATAAATGTCTGTCCTTGTAAACAAAAACACCCGCCTGCTTGTGCAGGGTATCACTGGAAAAGCCGGAGGGTTTCATGCCCGATCCTGCATGGAATATGGAACCAATGTCGTGGCCGGAGTCACTCCGGCCCGCGGCGGAGAGACCTTTGAAGACAAAGTCCCGGTGTTTGACACCGTGTATGAGGCTCGTCAAGAAACCGGCTGCAATGCCTCCATGATTTTTGTGCCCGCAGAATTTGCGGCGGACTCCATCCTTGAGGCCGTGGACGCGGGCGTGGAACTTGTGATTTGCATCACCGAAGGCATCCCCGTCATCGACATGATGCGAGTCAAACAGGCCATGCTAAACAGCAACAGCCGGCTCATTGGCCCAAACTGCCCGGGCATCATCACCCCCGGGGAATGCAAAATTGGCATCATGCCCGGGTATATTCACAAACCAGGAAATATTGGTGTCATTTCCCGCTCCGGTACTCTCACCTACGAGGCCGTCTGGCAACTCAGCACCCGGGGTTACGGACAAAGCACCTGTATTGGAATCGGGGGCGACCCCATCAATGGCACAAGCCACCTTGAGGCCCTCCAGCTCTTCAATGAGGATCCCGATACCCACGCCATCATTCTCATCGGCGAGATCGGTGGAACGGCAGAGGAAGAAGCCGCAGCATGGGCCAAGGACCACTGCAAAAAACCCATCGCAGCCTTCATCGCAGGGGCCACGGCTCCTCCCGGACGGCGCATGGGCCATGCCGGAGCCATCGTGAGTGGAGGCAAAGGCACCGCCGCTGGAAAGATTGAAGCTCTGCATGCGGCCGGCATTGCCGTGTCCGAGTCACCCGCCGACATGGCGGAGACTCTCATCAAAATCCTAAAATAGTCCGACCTTCTCCTGTCGCTGCCTGTCGCCGATTATCGACGTTTGTCGCGGAAAGGTTTCTTCTTGGCGAACGTGCGTGGCTCAGGTCCCGCTTCGACTTTACAGATCTTGATCTGGTCGTTGCCATGGCTGACGGTGCTTCCTGAACCGGAGAGAGCCTTGGCAAACTCCTCGGGGACTTGGGCATAGGAGCTATTCGGTGTGAGCTCAATGGTGCCCACCCGCCGTCCATCCAATCCTCCCCCAGAGGAGAGCGCATCCACAATTTCCCTGGGCCCGTAGCCGGCATTCCGTCCAACACTCAACGAAACCCAGCGTTTGCCGGGGGATGGTTTTTGCAAAAATGGCTCACGGCTCTCACTTCCGGTTGACCCCCGGGGATCTGACTTTTCCCAAGGCCTTGCTCCGCCGCTTTTGGAGGCAAAACGGTCCGACTTTTTCTCGCGATCCCGATCAAATCCTTTGTCGTATCCCCGGTGGGAATCGCGCTCAGGAGCCCGTTCTCTGTCCCTGTCCCTATCGCGGTGATCCGGTCGGTCATCACGCTGAAACGATGCCGGGGCAGCGGGTGCTTGCGCCGGAGCTGCTTCGGTTCCGCCGGCCAACAGATGAAACAAGGCCGCCGCGAGGTCAGTGGAGCTGATTCCTTCCTCCAAAAGTCGTTCAACCGGGGCGGTGGCAACTTTCCACTCCCCGGCTTCAAGACAGGCCCGCACTTTTTCCAAAAGCCCCTCCATGCGCCGCGACTCCACTTCGCCGGCTGTTGGGAGTTTGCCGCGCTGGATTTTTGTTCGCGTGAACCGTTCAATAAATTGCAGTTTGTAAATCTCGCGGCCGGAAACAAAGGTCACAGCCATCCCGCGCTTGCCAGCACGTCCGGTCCGGCCAATCCGGTGCACATAATCCTCGGCGTCATACGGGAGATCGTAGTTCACCACCAGTTCGAGATCATCCACATCGATTCCCCTGGCCGCCACATCCGTTGCGACCAAAAACTCAAACTCGGACTTTTTGAATTTGCTCATCACCCGCGTCCGCTGCGCCTGGGGAATCCCCCCATGCAGCCGGTCCGCAGAAAATCCCTGCGCAATCAGGGAATCCGCCAGTTCATCCACCATCCGTTGGGTGTTACAAAAAATGATGCCGAGTTTGAAGGAATGATAATCGATCAAGCGGATCAGCGCCTCCAACTTCGCCCGGGAATGTGTCTCATAAAACCACTGCTCAATCGCGGGAGCCGATACTTCTTTCTGCTCAATGCGGACACTCTCCGGGTCTTTGGCGTAACGGTTGATCAGGTCCCGGATCGCCTTCGACACCGTCGCCGAGAAAAACACGGTCTGACGAGAGGACGGGGTGGCTTGCAGGATTTTTTCGATGTCCTCGCGAAAGCCCATATCCAGCATCCGATCAGCCTCATCCAAAATCACGACCTTCACGGTGTCCAACTTCAGCGTGCCGCGCTCAATGTGGTCGATGAGACGCCCCGGTGTCCCAATGACGACCTGCACCCCTTTCTTCAATTCATAGAACTGACGGTCATAGGAAGCGCCTCCATAAATCGGCACCGAATGAACCCCCTTCTTAAAGGCGGTCAATTTATGAACCTCATTCGCCACCTGGGTGGCCAGTTCGCGGGTGGGACACAAAATCAAAACCTGCACGCTCGTATCCGAGGCATCAATTTTCTCAATCGCCGGAATCGCAAACGCCGCCGTTTTCCCGGAACCTGTCTGGGACTGACCCACCACATCCCGACCCGACATCAGAATCGGAATCGCCGCAGCCTGAATCGGCGATGCCTCCTCAAACCCCAATGTCTCAACCGCCTTTAACAACTCGGGCGAAAGCCCCAGCTCACCAAATGATACTTTTTCCATATTTCCCCATACCCTATCTGCTGTATTTCCAAAGGGGAAGCCCCATGCTGAACCTATGAGCGCAAAACATGTTGACCTATTAAAATGACCTGTTATTGTGTTTTAAAAGGTCAAATACGCAAATGATTGAGGAAACAAAAGTCAGGAACCTGATCTCGCAGGGCGAGAGCTCAACTGTTGAGTTCAAGCGAGACGAATTGCGTCCCGAGCAACTTGCGAGGGAAATCGTCGCAATGGCAAACGGGAATGGTGGCGTCATTTTGCTTGGCGTGGAAGATGACGGCAACATCAGTGGGTTGAAGCGTGCCAACATGCAGGAATGGCTTTTTGATACGGTGGTCGGGCGATATGTGCACCCTTCCATTCTTCCGAGCTATGAGGAATTGGCCGTCAAAGAGGGGCGAATTGGAGTGCTGTCGCTTAGTCAGGGCGTTTCGAAACCTTACGTCGTTCGGGAAAAGGATCGGGAGGAGGTGTTTGTTCGCGCCGGAAGTGTGTGCCGGCGCGCCACGCGTGAACAGCAGGTCCGACTGTGTGCCGCGGGTGGCTTGCTTCACACGGAGATCTTGCCGGTTTCCGGAACGTCGTTTGCCAGCTTGGATCGCGTGAGGATCGAGAATTATCTGCGTGACATCTTGCGGGATCCCGAGGTGCCAGCGATGGAAACCGAGTGGATCGAGCGGTTGATGGCTCTTGGGCTGATGACGACCGATGCGGCAGGTGATCGGGTTGCGACGATTGCGGGACTGGTCCTTTTTGGGATTCGCCCT
>JBGTAR010000189.1:0-20442 GCA_041749815.1 Terrimicrobiaceae bacterium | reverse complement strand
CTGCAATCCGATCAACGAAAAACTCTTCGTCGGCCCGACCGTGCCGGAGGGATTCAATCCCTATGCCATGATCATCATCAACGAGGCTTTGCGCCGCGGCATCGCGGTCGAACCACTCTCACCGGAGCATGGTTATTTCCGCCTGACACTGGGAGGCCGTACCATCACATGTCGGGAAAGTTTGAGTGACCTCACCACCGCCGTGACCATGAGCATGTCGGACAACAAAGCCGTGACGCGCCGGGTGATGGAGGCCGCCGGGCTTGACCTGCCGACGCAGAGGGCGGCTGGATCGGAGGAAGAAAACCTGGCTTTCCTGAAGGCCCACCGGCGTGTGGTGGTAAAACCCGCGCGGGGCGAACAGGGCCAGGGCGTTGCAGTCAATCTTGGAACGGCTGCGGAGGTCGAAACCGCCGTGGCCAAGGCTCGCCAGATTTGCGAACACGTGCTCCTTGAGGAATTTGTGGCCGGCCTTGATCTGCGGCTTGTGGTGATCAACTACGAGGTTGTGGCCGCTGCGGTGCGGCGACCTCCGGAAATCACCGGCACCGGCCGCCATACGGTTCGCCAACTAATCTCCGCCGCCAGTCGTCGGCGCGCTGCGGCCACTGGTGGGGAAAGCCGTATCCCCATCGATGCGGAAACCAAGCGCTGCTTGGAGGAAGCCGGCCTGACCCTTGACTCCGTGCTGGAAGCCGACCGGAGCGTCCGCGTGCGTAATGCGGCCAACCTGCACACCGGCGGCACCATTCATGATGTGACCGAAAGACTCCACCCCAGCTTGGCGGCGGCCGCCGTGCGTGCCTCCGAAGCCCTGCAGATTCCGGTCACCGGTCTGGATTTCATCGTCCCCTCGGTGGAGGAAGACCGGTATTGGTTCATTGAGGCCAACGAGCGCCCAGGCCTTGCGAACCATGAACCCCGACCGACCGCCGAACGGTTCATTGATCTGCTATTTCCCACCTCCGCCCGGCCCCGCCCGGACAAAACTTTTGCCACGTCATGAGCCATCCCGAAAACGCCTCAAACGATCCCGTGCCTCGCGTGGAATCCGATCCTCCCTGCGACACCGCCTACCTTTGCGACATCCTGCTGGAAATGCTGCGCATCCACAGCCCCACCGGATACACTGATCCTATCACCCGCCGGTTGTGCGAGGAATTGGATCGGCTTGATGTCAAATACGAACTGACCCGTCGGGGGGCTGTTCGGGCGACACTGCCCGGACGGGAAACCCAGGCTGGACGCGCCGTGGTCGCACACCTTGACACCCTCGGAGCGATGGTGAGGGAGCTGAAACCCAACGGTCGGCTCGGGCTGCGTCCGGTGGGCACGTGGTCGAGCCGCTTCGCTGAGGGAGCCCGTGTGACGCTTTTCACTGACTCCACTCTGCTGCGCGGCACGATCCTGCCTCTCAAGGCCTCGGGCCATATTTTCGACCAGGAAATCGACCGTCAGGAAACCTCCTGGGAGGCCGTGGAATTGCGCGTGGACGAACATGCCCACAGCAAGCAGGACTTGCTCAATCTCGGGATCAATGTGGGGGATTTTGTCGGAGTGGACGCCGGACCCGAGTTGCTGCAAAACGGGTATTTGAATGCCCGTCATTTGGACAACAAAGCCGGGGCGGCGGTTTTGCTCAGTGTGATCAAAGCGCTCCGCGAGGATGGCCTGCTGCCGGTGGAACTGCATTTTCTTTTCACCATTTCCGAGGAAGTCGGTTCTGGGGCCTCGGCCGTGCTGCGGGGCAATGTGGCGGAAATGGTTTCCGTGGATAATGGCACGGCAGGGCAGGGGCAGGAATCGAGCGAGGTCTGGCCGTCCATCTGCATGGCCGACTCCAGCGGGCCCTTCGATTATCACCTCAGCCGCCACCTGCTCTCCCTTTGTCGGGATCATCGCATTCTGCATGGACGCGATGTGTTTCGCCACTACCGTTGCGACAGCGCCTCGGCGGTGGAAGCCGGCAACGACATCCGCACCGCCTTGGTGACTTTTGGGGTTGACGCCTCGCACGGCTACGAACGCACGCACCTTGACGGGTTGCGCCGCACCGCCCAACTCATCACCGCGTACGCCCGCAGTCAGCCGCTTTTCCCCGCCAGCCCCGGAATGCTGGACTCCGTGGCGGAATTTCCCGAAACCCGCGAGACCCCGGTGCTCGATGTGCCACCCGGGCACCTCTCCCAGCATTTTCATGGACCGGATGATCCGGAGACTCCCCATCGTGACGGGTAAAGGATGTGCCCTGATGGGCCTCTTTGCGGCCTGTCTTCTTGCGGGTTGTCAGCGGACCGCCCCCATCCCGACAAACACTCTCGTCATTGGCCAGTTGGCCGAACCCAAATCTCTTGACCCCCAGGCCGCCACCGCGCTCAACGATTTCAGGATTGCCGCGAATCTCTACGATGGTCTGGTGCGGTTCAAAAATGGCACCCTGGAAATCGAGCCCGCCCTGGCCGAGTCATGGGAGATCAGCGGGGACGGGCGGACCTACCAATTTTCTCTTCGTGGCGGGGTGCGGTTTCATGACGGAACCCCCTTTGATTCCGATGCAGTAAAATTTCACTTCGAACGCATCCTGCAGCCCGACCATCCCTTTCATGACACCGGACCGTTCCCCCTCGCCTTCTTTTTTTCCAGCATCAAGCGGGTCGAAACCCCCGATGCGCGAACGGTCATTTTTCATTTGGACGAACCGTTTGCCCCCCTGCTTTCCAATCTTGCATCCCCCAGCGGGTTTCTTGTTTCCCCGTCCGCAGTCAAAAAATTTGGTCGGGCCTTTGGACGACATCCTGTCGGCACCGGACCATTTGTGTTCGATGGGTGGGAGAGCAACCGGTTGGTTCGTTTGCGGCGTTCGGCCGACTACTGGGACGGTGCAGCAAAGCTCGAGACCCTGATTTTCCGACCGCTGACCGACGAAAACGCCCGGCTGACCGAATTGCTGGCCGGCGGGTGCGATTTGGTCATGGAAGTTCCGCCCGACGTCGTCACATTTTTTCGTAAGGAACCTCACTTTGAAGTTCTTGAAGCGGTGGGTCCCCATTTGTGGTTCTTGATTTTGAACACCCGGGAGGGACCGTTCCGGGATCCCCGCATGCGGCACGCCGTCACTTTGGCCATCAATCGGGAGGCCCTGACCCGGGACCTGCTGCAAGGAACGGCCAGCGTGCCAACCGGGCCGATTCCCGATGCCTTTGCCTGGGCCACCGACCCCTCCCTGAAACCCTCTCCCTATGATCCCGAAAAAGCCCGTTCCCTGATCCGTGAGGCAGGGCAGGAAGGTGCGACTCTCACTCTCTACGCGGCTGAAGGCGGTTCCGGCATGCTGGCCCCGAGGGAGATGGCGACCGCCATCCAAGCCGATCTGGCGAAGGTGGGATTGACCGTGCGCATCGAAACCTTTGAGTGGAACACTTTCCTCAACCGGGTCAACGGCGGCCTGCTCGGACGGGCCGACATGGCCCAAATGGCGTGGATGGTCAACGACCCGGACACCCTGCCCTTTCTGGCCCTGCGCACCGAGGCGTGGCCCGAGAAGGGGGGCTTCAACTCCGGCTACTACAGCAACCCTGAAGTGGATCGCCTGCTTGAAGAAGCCAGGAGCGAACCGCGCCAGGATGCCCGCGGGGACATCTACCGCCGCATTCAAAAGATTGTCATTGAGGATGCGCCATGGGTTTTTGTCGCGAGTTGGAAACAAAATGCTGTCGCCACCAGCCGGGTGCATGGGCTGGAACTTCAACCTTCCTTTCTTTTGCTGCTCAAGGACGCCTGGAAAACCCCCGCCGCGTTATGATGCGTTACCTTATCGGTCGGCTGCTCGCTCTTGTTCCCGTGCTTTTCGGCATCAGCTTGTTGGTGTTTTTCCTGATGGCCCTTATTCCCGGCGATCCCGCCGAGGCGATACTTGGCTCCTACGCCACGGAGGAAAATCTGACAAAACTCCGCAGCGATCTGGCCCTTGATCGACCGCTCCCCGAGCAATATGTCACATGGCTTGGCAATCTGACCCGAGGGGACTTCGGCACGTCCTATAGTCTCAACCGTCTGGTTCGGGACGAAATCTTCGACCGGCTGGGTCCGACGCTCCTGCTCGCCGGGACAGCCTTCATTCTGTGCACCGTGCTTGGGCTGGCGGCGGGGGTGGCATGCGCGGTGTGGCAAAATGGCTGGCCCGACCGGGTGGTCGGCCTGATTGTCCTGCTGGGAATTTCCACCCCGTCCTTCTGGCTGGCCCTCCTGCTCGTCGCACTGTTTTCCATCACCCTCGGCTGGTTCCCGGCGAGCGGGATGCTTTCTGTCATCGACAATGGTGGACTCCTGACCCACCTCACCCTGCCTGCGCTCACCCTTGCGCTGGTGGCGGCGGGGGTGGTGGCCCGGCTCATGCGCACCAACATGTTGGAAGTCCTGCGGCAGGATTACATTCGCACCGCACGGGCAAAGGGGCTTCGCGAAACCCGCATTGTCGGCCACCATGCCCTGCGAAATGCCATCACGGGCATGATCCCCGTGCTGGGCATTCAGGCCGGATTTGTTTTGGGCGGTGCGGTTTATGTCGAAACAGTTTTCCAATGGCCCGGGTTGGGCCGCGCTCTGGTCACCGCGATTCAAACCCGTGACATTCTCCTCGTGCAGGGAGCCGTTTTGGTGCTGGCCTGCGGGTACGTTTTTCTCAACCTGCTGGCCGATTTGCTCCAACACCTGCTCGACCCGCGCCTGCGACCATGATCCGGCGATTTTTCCACAACCCGCTCGGGGTTTCCGGGGCTATTTTGGTTCTGGCCGTGGTCCTGCTTTCTGTGGCGGCCCCGATGCTGCCGATGCCTGATCCCAACGAAACCCGCCTGACCGCACGTCTCCTCACTCCGGGATCGGATGGGCATGTGCTCGGAACTGATTTGCTGGGTCGCGACATTCTCTCTCGCCTCATTTGGGGCACGCGTATCAGTTTGGCCGTGGCCGCTACCGCCACTCTCATCGCCGCATTTTTCGGATCAGCCATCGGTCTGGTGGCAGGATATTTCGGACGTCGCTGGGACGCCATTCTCATGCGGGGCATCGACATGGTCATGGCCTTCCCCTACTTGCTTCTGGCCCTGGCCATTGTGGCCGTATTGGGACCCGGCCTGCTGAATGCCCTCATCGCCATTGCCATCGTCAACATTCCGTTTTTTGCCAGGACCGTTCGTGGGGCCACCATTGGCCTGGTCAAACGCGATTTTGTTGACACCGCCCGGATGAGCGGACGCTCGGAGTTGGCCATCCTTTTGCGGGAGATTCTTCCCAATGTGGCCCCAATCATCATCATCACCATGGCAACGACCTTGGGATGGATGATTTTGGAAACCGCGGGTCTCAGCTTCCTTGGCCTTGGTGCCCAACCGCCCCAGGCGGACCTTGGTTCCATGCTTGGTGAAGGCCGCAAACTCCTGCTCATCACCCCGCACCTCGCCCTTCTACCCGGATTGGTCGTGTTTGTCCTCGTCATTGGGATCAACCTGGCCGGGGATGGGCTGCGCGATGCGCTTGACCCACGCCTCGCCCCCGGCACCACCGGGGCACCCTCCGGCGCAACCCGGGTCGAACGCTTGAACGCGGACCCAGCACCCCATGCTTCGATGGAACCATCGAAGCCTCCGGCCCTGCTCGAAGTCCGCGATCTCAGCATCACGTTTGAGCTTCCCAACCGGCGGGTTCAGGCCGTCAAGCCACTCAGCTTCACGCTCGAGCGTGCTGGAACCCTCGGCCTGGTGGGTGAGTCCGGCAGTGGCAAGTCCGTGACAGCCCTTTCCCTCATGCGGTTGCTTCCCTCTCCACCAGCGCTGATCACAGGCGGGCAGGTGCAATTTGACGGACAGGATTTGCTCCGGGCCGGACCTCGCCAGCTCCGCCGCCTGCGCGGCAATCGGGTGGGTTATGTTTTTCAGGATCCCCTGACCTCGCTGAACCCCATGTTTCCTGTGGGAGATCAGGTGGCGGAGGCGATTCGTCTGCACCGTGGGTGCTCGCATCGCGAAGCGTGGCGGGAAACTGTCGAGTTGCTTGACACCCTCCGCATTCCCCAAGCGGGACAGCGGGCTCGCAGCTACCCGCACGAACTTTCGGGCGGCATGCGTCAGCGCGTGGTGATCGCCATGGCCCTTGCCAATCATCCGGATCTGCTCATCGCCGACGAGCCCACCACCGCCCTCGACGTCACCGTGCAGCGGGCTGTGATGGACCTTCTGCGCGAGCGGGTGACAAACTCACAAACCGCCCTCCTTTTCATCAGCCATGACCTCGCCCTGGTCTCCGAGATCTGCGAAAACATTCTTGTGATGCGTCATGGAGAAATCGTCGAGCGAGGACGCACCGCGGATGTTCTGACGCGGCCAACCCACGACTACACCAAAAACCTGCTGGCCTGCCTGCCCTCTGCTGATCGTGCGCCAATCGCCAAAAAGGATGCCCCGGATCTCATTCAGTTGGAGGGGGTGACGCGTCGATTTCAGCCCTTGCGCAAAGGGTGGTTTGCTCCAAGAGGCAAGCCATTTGTGGCGCTTCAGTCCGTTGGTTTTAATATTCCGGATGGCAGCGCCTTCGGGATTGTTGGGGAGTCCGGATCAGGCAAATCCACATTGGCCCGCATCATCTGTGGCCTGCTGGCCCGCAGCGAAGGCAAGGCCGCGTATCAGAGCCGCAAGCTGGACGACTGGATGAAAACCCCGCGCGCCTACCGCCGCCATGTGCAAATTGTTTTTCAGGATCCGGCCTCCTCCCTCAACCCCCGGCTGCCGATTCGCGCGATTTTGCGTGAGCCACTGCGTCTTCTTGCCGGGGTCACAAATCCAGAAGAACAAGAAGCCCGCATGCGCGAATTGATGGAAGAAACCGGACTGCCCGCAGATGCCCTTGACCGTTACCCCCACGAATTTTCCGGTGGCCAGGCCCAACGCATCGGCATCGCCCGCGCCCTGGCCGCCAAGCCGGACGTTTTGGTCCTCGATGAGGCCGTCTCCGCCCTCGATGTTTCCATTCAGGCCCAGGTTTTGGAGTTGCTGCGGCGGCTGCGCGAAGACCATGCCATCACCCTGATATTTATCAGCCACGACTTGGCTGTCATCCGTGAACTCTGCACCCATGTCGCCGTGCTGCGGCGCGGGGAATTGGTCGAATGGGGCCCTGCCGAAAATCTATTCCAAGAGCCTCAAACCACATACACCAAGGAGTTATTATCCGCAGCCCCCCGTTTGCTGCCCAACGGCAAAAGCTGAGAACTTTGCTTGATTCGAAGGCAAGCCAACCTCAGTTCTTCAGCAAGTGGCTGATGAAAAGTGAGGCCCTTGTTGCCCAGCAACTCAGGCGATTGCGCTCTGGTGCGCATTCCATGCGGTCTTAAAATAGGTTGTGAAATTGTCAGAATTTTTCATGCCCGTTTAATTCGCCCTTTCGTGGGCGTTTATTTTTATTGCGAAGTTTCGAATTTCTCTCCATCTGAGTGCCGGATGCTTTCTGGAATCAGGTCAAAGATCGGTGTTAGGCTTCTCCACATTGGGAATGTGTTGAGGAAAAAAACACGGATCTCAGACAAGGGAGAGCGATCCTGCTGCAAGGCGTGGCGCAAAAACCGGTTGTCCATCCAGCGGGTGAAGCCAGTCCCTCACAATGGCTCCCTGTCACGAGTGGAGTGGCAAATCGATGGCGAGAGCCTTTGGTTTGAGAGCCACGACGTGGCGCTTAGCACCAGACCGGAAGCTTTTGCCTGCCTGGCGTTCGCTGCAGCCGCACATCATGGACGTCCCGTGCGTTTTCCCGAGGCAGTCTGCGGGAGCCTGATAGAAAACCTTGAAACCATTGATGGGATCTGGAGTGAATGGTGGAATCTCCCGCATGGGAAATTCCATGCGCTCCCTACCATTGCAAACTCACCCGAAAACCCGGCGCGAGGGACGGGATTGTTTTTCACACTCGGAGTGGATTCTTTCTACACCCTGATAACACGCCCGGATGTTGATGTTTTAATTTATGTCTGTGGCTACGACGTGAAGCTTGCTGAAGCGGATCGCCTGGAAAAAATCGAACAATCCCTTCGCCGCATTGGGGCCGCCCTCGGCAAGAGGGTGATCCTGCTCAGAACCAATTTGTGCCAGCATCCTGTCATGAAAACAATCAACTGGGAGCGCTTGCACGGGGCCGCCCTGGCCGCTGCAGGGCACCTCCTGGATGACGTCATCAAGAACGTCGTGATCTCATCATCTTTCACCACCCATCAGTTCGAGCCGTGGGGCACTTCCTGGAAGACCGACATTTTCTGGTCATCCGGCAGAGTCACGTTCGAGCATTATGGGGAGGACCTGTGGCGTTTCGAAAAGCTTGGCAAGATCGTTGATCTTCCCTTCGTGCAGGAAAACCTGCGGACCTGCTGGAAGCACCTCACCGATGATCTGAATTGTGGGCGCTGCGAGAAATGCACGCGTACCATGCTGGCTCTGTGCGCGTACGGCAGATTGGAGGATTTTAAAGGTTACCCAAGCTTGGACGCCCTGATTTCGAACCTGCGCAGCACAAAATTTCTACCGCAATATCTCTGGGAAGCCTACAAGGGATTCCTTAATTACGGGCTGTCGGCCGAACTCGCCTTTGAAGTGCAATCCCTCATCGACCGCAGCCGAATTGACACACCATGATTCCTGAAAATCAAAACCACTGGACGCCAGAGATCTATGAATCCCGAATCGTGGACGCGGTTCGGGGCACGCGCCATGCCGGTGGATCTCCCGGTGCGGATGAGATCCTGGGCTATCAGAGCGGTTTTGCCCATGTGGATGCCTCATCCACGGCGATCGTTCTCGGGATGACGCCGGAACTGCGGATCTCAGCCGCCAGGAGCTTTCGGAGGCTGTTGTCCATTGATCTCTCCGAGGTGGCAATCAGCTTGTATACGGGCTGGCTACCGGAGGATTTGAGAACAAAAGAAACAATCGTTCGCGGCAACTGGACGGAGCTGCCGGCATTGATCGATCAGCCGGTCGGCGTTGTCTTGGGCGACGGAATCATCGGAAATCTCGCGGGACCTGAGGAGGCCCTCTCGCTACTAACTGCCATTCGCGAGGCGCTTGCGCCGGGCGGCTGTTGCGTCATGCGAAACGTGATTCTCCCCGAAGGCTTGGATCCCGGTCGTTTTGAATTCGATCAACTTCTGTCTGATTTTCGCTCCAGGGAAATCGACTCCGCTGAGTTTGGGTTTTGCTCCCGCATGCTGGGGTTTCACCGGACATCGTATGACAAAGCTCGCGAGATTCTCGATAACGCGGCCACGTTCTCCCAACTTGATGCCATGGCTGATCAAGGAAAGCTGTCAGAGGTGGAGAAGGAAGCCCTGAGTCGATACCGCTTCACCGGGAGCAACTTTTTCCCCGGCGAGCCCACCTGGAATGGTCTGCTGGCCTCCGCCGGATTCTCAATGCCGGAACGGCAGATTCCCTCCGGGAAACGATGGAGCGAATTTTATCAGGTGCAGGAGTTTCATCCCGTCTTTTGACGTCACCATCCGAGCGATGTGCCCACACCCCACCTTTGGTTTCTCCGTTCTAAGTTACGCAGAGTCTGATCTGGGATCTTGGGGTCATGGCACCCGCTGAGCCGTCGTTGTCTCGACTTTCAACACCTTGGACTATCATAGGAGGTGGTATTGCGGCGCGGGCTCTTGTGGCTTAAGCTCATGAATGCCCGGACGAAATCTTCCCATCCTTCTTTTGCTGATTGTGATCATCAGCGGGACGGTGGCGTCGGGGCAACGTCCGTCCAGGCCGTCCAAACTGAACAACTATTTCATCGGCAATACGGTGAGACCATCAAACCAGCCGATCGGTGGCCCCGGAATTCTTGTCATGGGCGGAGCGGGAGAAACGGACAGCGCCTTCACTTCATTTGCTTATCCGATGGCCAATGGGGGGGATTTCGTGATTCTGAGGACGGATCAATCCAGCGGTTACCAGGATTATCTATACACAGAGTTGGTCAATTAGCTCCCCGCCAACTTGCGGACCACCCTCAAACCGAATTCAGTGGAAACCCTTGTGGTGGATTCCCGTACCAAGGCGCAATCAGATTATGTGAAGTGGGTGGTGGAGGGGGCCAACTTTATTTTTATTGCGGGGGGAAACCAGTCGAATTACCTCGATTTTTGGCAGGGCACGCCTTTGGAAACCGCTCTTCGCACGGCCTACGAACGCGGTGCCCTCATTGGCGGAACTTCGGCCGGTGCCTGTGTCATGGGCGATTTTATCTATGATCCCGGGAGTGGCAGCTCGGCCAACAGCACCCAAGCCATCGCGGATCCCTACCACTCCAGTGTTATATTATCGACCAACTTCACCAACTTTCCGCTGATGAAGCAGATCTATGTGGATACCCATTTTTATGAGCGGGATCGCATGGGCCGAACGCTTGCCTTCCTCGCGCGTCTGCGGCAGGACGAATCCCTGGAAAGCCCCATCGGGCTGGCACTGGACGAGGGCGTCAGCCTCTTTATCAATGCCTCGGGGGTTGCAGTGATGAGGCGACAATACTCGACGGGTTCCGCTTATGTGTTTCATGAGAGCCGGCGGAGCACGCGACGTCTTCAGGTCGCTCCCGGAGTTCCCCTCATCTATAGCCACATCCTGCGCACGAGGTTGGCTCCAGACCAAACTTTTGATCTTCACACCAAGGCAACCAGCGGGGAGACCATCCCGGTCAGCGTGAATGGCACAAGTTCACCCGCTTTGAGTCCTTCCTCCCCCTACTGATTCCCGTGCTTCAACGATTCTGCATCTTTCAACTCTACTTCGTCATCACTGGCTTTGCCCCACTCGCGGCCCAGCTTTGGGAATTCGGTGAAGCTGATGGCACTTCTCTGGGTAGCCTCTCTGGCTCTTCCGGTGACGCATGGAATTCTGACATCCCCGGTGTGAGGACAGATGGGCAAAGCCGCCTTGTCTTCCTGCCAACGCTCCCCGACCCGGCCCGTTCCTTCGTTCAGATTCCGCCTGTGAGCACGGGGACATATGAAGTCAAAGTTGTGGTGTCCGGTTGGAACTTTGAAGGCTCCCCCGCGGTTGGGCCATTGCTTGAGGTGGGCTTGGCCACCAGTCCGATCGGGCTTCCGACCCGAACGGTCGCGCATTTTAGCCTGGATACCGACACCACCAGCGTGGCGCTTTTTGGATCAGCAGGAGGACAGGCCGCATCGGAGACCAGCGAAGCCACGGATCGTTATTTTCCGCTGGTGCGTGACACCCCGCTCACCATCAAACTGGTGGTCAATTTTGATGCTGGAACCTATTCCGTCTCCACCAGCGATGATAACTTCCTCCAACAGGCAAGTGGGCTTCTTGCATCGCCGAGGCGGGAGGCAACCCATCTTTTCTTTCGCACTGCGACAGACTACACCCTCGGTGGCCATGGGTTCTTGAAGCTGGACCGATTGAGCTATGGACAAACCCGGTTTCCAAGCGGCTTTGTGGTATGGCAGACACAGAGTTTCACAGAATCCGAATTACAGAATCAGGCTATTTCCGGTATTCTTTCGGATGCCAACGGGGATGGGGTTCCAAATCTTGTTCGTTTTGCCACCGGAGAACTTCCACGTCCTGTCCGTGCCATCCAGCCGCTTGAAATCGAACCCGACGGAACGACGCTGAGATTTCGGCGTCCCCAGGATCCAGTCGCGGCGGGTGTGAGTCAAGAGGTGGAGATCTCTCCCGACCTTGTGCAATGGAGGCCCGCGAATTTCCCAGTGATTTCTGTTGAAAGCCATGGAGATGGTTATGAAACCGTGCGGCTTGGACCACTTCCATGGTCCGTTGGCACCGGCAATACCTTCCTGCGGCTTCGGGTCGTGTCATTTTAAGCCTAATCAGAGCTTGAGAATTTCGGATGCGGCATCTATTTTGCGTCATGCATGTGGATGACAAGGAATCCTCTCCGGCCAATTCTGCTGTTTTGGAGTTGGATCGGCTCCGTGCCCTCTTCCGAGAGGCCATTGATCAATATGCCCTTCGTATCGATTTGGAAATTTCCAAGGTGCAGGAAAAAGTGGCGGAGCAGACTTCCAAGCCAAAGATTCCAGCCACCAAACTGCGCGACCTGCGGGACATGCTGACAATTCTCAGAAACACACAAATCAAAAGCGAAAAAGGCCGACGCAAAGACATCAAAAAAATTGATGCGATGGTCGGCGATCTTCAATTGCTGACCGAAAACTGGTGACCTTGCACATTTGGTTTTTCGCGGCATATTGATGTGTGAAATTCCTTGTTCCTGCGCTATTGCTTATGACCGCTCCCCTACAGGCCAACGAGGCCAAAGAATCCGCCGTTTTTGGAGGGGGTTGCTTCTGGTGTGTGGAAGCCGTTTTTGAAGACACCCCTGGAGTTCAGGCCGTTACAAGCGGTTATGCCGGTGGCACCATGAAGGACCCAACCTACGGACAAATCTCGTCAGGACGCACCGGCCATGCGGAAGTGGTGCGTGTGGATTACGATCCCAGCGTGATTTCCTATCGTGAGTTGACCGATTTGTTTTGGAAGGCACATGATCCCACCACGCTGAACCGACAAGGCGCGGACGTAGGCACCCAATATCGGTCCATCATTCTCACAAGCTCCGATGAGGAGAGGTCAATTGCCGAAGAATCCAAAGCCTCGGCTCAAAAAGATTTTAAAAACCCCATTGTCACTGAGATTGCTCCGCTCACCGAGTTTTACACGGCCGAGGACGAACACCAGGACTTCTACAAACTCAATCCAAACCATCCTTACAACCGCGCTGTCATTCGCCCAAAACTTGAAAAACTCGGCAAAGAACCCTGATTGACTTCCAGGTTTTCGATGTGTTCACCATCCGCTGAGAGTTTGGTGGGTTGGCGGGAGATTTGTGGTTGAGCAGAATGCGGACAGGTAGCCCCTCGAAGAGCCGGGCGTTTTCAGGCGAACACATATTCGTGTGAGCCCGGGATTTTTCTCGCCAAACGCGCCGGGGGGTTCATTGAAGTCCGCGACGTGGGCCTCCCAGGGTGAGGATGATTCGAGGTCAATGATGAGGGTATTCTCCCCTTGGTGCAACAGCAGGCCAGTTGGAGTCACTTTTGCGATGGCGTGTGTCAACCACTGCCAGGTGATGGACGTGGCATCATTCATCGTTTCCCATTCATCACGGAGTGTAAACCCTCCTCCCGTGGGCAATGCCGCGCCTCGTTTGATGGTTTGAATCTGGCCTTCATAGACCGGCGTGAGATCAATAATGGTGTGTGGCCATGTTCCGGTGGATTCAAACATGATGATCTCCGCAGATGCGGACACCTGTTGGTGATGCTCATTAAAGCGAAGGATGTTGTGGCCATTGGGGCCAATCCGGAAGATGTCCCAACGTTTGCCCCCTTGACGGCCGTCCCAGACCTTGATGCCTTGAGATTCCAGGGAATGATATTCCTGCATCCCGGGGTCCACCGCCCACCGGATGCCGTCCGCTTCAAACACGAATGATCCAACGTCCATATGGGCATGGGAGGCGGAAGGGGAGCCGCCCTTGATGCCGACAAAACGTGCCATGGGGTCTTCCCATGCGCTCCGATGAATGGCAACCGGAGTGATCCCCCGCCCACACCAATGCAAGGCCGCCTCGTGTGCTGGTTTTTCTGGCTTCCTTAGAAGTTCACTCCACCAGATCAGACTCAGCGGCAAAAACCGGTCCGCTGGCCCTGCTGCCTCGCTGCCGAGCGAGCGAACAAGGTTCAACTCATGGGCAACCAGATCCTTTCGTTCCAACTCCTTGGCGAACCAGAAAAGCGTGGTGTTAAAACCAATTCTTTCCCCATCCAATTTTCTGCCCATCGCGCCTGTGACCACACTGGCACCGCGCTTGCTGCGGGCATCGGAGTAATTAAAAACATCCCCGCTGGGCGCCGTCATTTGATTCGCATAGTCCCCGCTTTCGAGAAATCCCTCGAAGTCGGCCATTCCGAAATCTTTTCCCAACCCGGTTCGCAGGGCCTCAATGAGCAGGATGTGAAAGGTGGTTCCATAACACCAATACAGTGGCCCCTCAGGATAAGCGCCATGGGGTCGGTATGTCTCCGCCGCAAAGTGCAAGTTGGTGATGGCCCGCTGAACAACTCGCTCGGCCCAATCAGGGTGGGAGTCTGCGATGGCGAGGGCCCCCGTGATTAACCCGCCATGACAAACCTGATTCCAGTTACTCCCAAGGCTGATCCATCCGGTGTCCTTCGGGGTTCCGTGGAATGAGGGCAAGATGCCTTTGTTCAAGATCGCGTCTTCAACGGCTGCTCTCTCCGAATCGGATAGCCATTCCCGAAGCCAATTGTAAGCCAGACCCACCCCGAGGGTCATCTCCGCAACATCCAGAAAATGGCTGGGATTCCATTCCTGCACCCTGCAAACATCGCAGATCTCCTGCCTTGCCCGTGCGAGATATTTCTCCTCTCCGGTGATGCGAAACGTCAGGGCCAGAACCATCAGCCGGGCCTGGGCTTCGCGGGCAGCTCCCAACAACCTTCGACCTTCCATGGCAAAAACCACAGGCGCTGCCTCCAGAACACGGTCCGCACGCTGCCGGATCTGGATAAAAAGGGCCGAAGCCACGTCATCACTCCGGGTGGCGCTGCACAGGTGCTGCCAGCTCCCGGCACCGAGGAAAAGGAGGAGGCTTCCGGGTGATTGAGAAATGGAAGTAGAGGGGCAATCGCGCTTCGTCACTGGGAGTATGAAACGATACAACCACAGGTCCCATGGGCATAAAGCCAAATTTTATCGCAAAATACCGGTGGGTGACATTACATACCTTGTGAATCAATGAACTGTGCATTTAAAGAATGGGCGCTTGTTTGCGAAGCGCTTGGTGGCGGGCTTCAGAGTGTGATTGTTCGCAAAGGCGGCATCGCCGAGGGGCCTGCGGGCTTCGCCTTTCGCGAGCAGGAGTTTTATCTTTTCCCCACATGGTTTCATGAACAGCTGGAGCGCACCCGGCTTCCGCTGGAAACCTTGATGCCCGAGGAGCCCGGGGAGGAATTGGAAATCCGGTATGCCGTCACGGTGGAGTGGAGTGGGCTGGTTGAGGACTTGGAAAAAGTTAAGTCGCTGGAGGAACTCCATGTGCTGGCCCGGGCGGTTGTGGAGGAAAGGTTTCAATACGAGGGAAGACCCGGAGTCCACGTCGCCTTTGTGCGGGTGTTCCGTTTGGATCCTCCCCAAAAAATCAAAAACTCCACCGAATATGGCGGATGCCGATCCTGGGTCGATCTGGCGGAAGTCGGAGATTGTGCCATGGTTTCCGTGATCAGCGATGAAGAACACTCCCGCCGCCGGGAACTCCTTTCCCGTCTCCTTGGAATTTAAATCACCACTCCCCCCGGCAACCACCCCCCTCTCCGACCGAAAGGGATTCAACCGCCTGGGGTTCGTGGATGCTCTGAGGGGCCTTGCGATCCTGATGGTGGTGGCTGTTCATGTGGGGCTGTTTAGCAACCCTGATTCACTGTTTCATTTTCTGACCCGATACGGACAGCTGGGGGTACAATTGTTTTTTGTGGTGTCGGCATTTACCCTCTCCTATGCCTCCGAACGAGTCCGGCCCAACTGGAGGGAACGCGGCGCTTTTCTTGTGAGGCGATGGTTTCGTATTGCTCCCATGTATTACGTGGCGATTGTGGGGTTTTTTGTTTTTGCCGTGATCTGGAAAACGGCACTTCCCTGGCCGGCGCCCTTCCTTCAACCCGAGGACTATGATGTGGCGGATGTCTCCTTGAATTTTTTGTTTTTGCATGCCCTCTCGCCATCGGCCAACAACACCATCGTGCCTGGCGGATGGTCGATCGCGACCGAATTCAGTTTTTATTTTCTTTTTGCGGCCTGTTTGATCGGAGCCGGTCCAAAAAAGCTGACACTCATGATCGCTGCTTACGGGGCCTTGGTGGTCTTTGCCCTGCTTTTGGCTGGCCCTCAGATCCTTGCACATGCCCGCGTGAATGAGTTTCTCTATTTCAGTCTTCCTGTGCAGTTGCCATGTTTTTTTCTGGGAATGCTCGCTTATGGCATTTATCGGTCGGGCAACCCTCACCGAACATGGTCATGGCTTGCCGTGGTGGTGCCATGGCCTCTGATTTTCTGGCTGTGGGATTCAAGGCTGCCATGGGCCTTCCTGGTGATCCCCACGCTTGCCGCGCTGTCTTTCGCTGGGATGACCCTGCTTGCCTCCCAGTCCAGAAACCCGCCAAAATGGCTCATGGCCATCGGCCTTCGCAGCTACTCGATCTATCTTTGTCACCTGGTCCTCGTGGTCACGTTGGTCCAACCCATCGCGCGCTCCCTCGCTTTTGTTGGAACATCCCTTTCCGAGCTGATTGCCTACGTGCTGGTTGTGGTCCTGTCCTTCGTCATCGCCGGCGTGACTTATCGATGGGTGGAGCTTCCGGGAATGGCCGTCGGCAAATCCCTCAGCAGAAGACTCAGTTCCGGAGAGTTGCTTCGGTTGCGATTCCGGGTTGTTGAGCAACGAAATCCTTCAAACAATGATATTCCCCCCGCATGAAAACCTCCGCGATCATCCTGCGCGTTGCCGATTTTTTGAAAGGTTTCCCCCCGTTCTGTTTTCTTGAAGAGCCTGCACTCATGGACCTGGCGAGTTCGGGGCGGGTTCGTTTTTGTGAAAAAGGTGAAATCCTTTTTGAGGAGGGCAAGGAGCGGGATCGTTACGTTTTTGTGATCAATAAGGGATCGCTTCGGCTTGTGAAGGGGAATGGCGACCAGCGCCTGTTGGTGGATTTGAGAGGCAGGGGTGACTTTGCGGGAGCCAGCGGAATCCTGGGCGGCAAAACCTACGAAATGTCGGCCCTGGTTGATGAAGATTCGGTGATCTATGCGCTGGACGCTGGCCTGTTTTCCAAGGTTTGTCTGGAATCACCCCGTGCAAGCCGATTTCTTGCCGCCTATTTTTCAAGTGGAGAGGCGTCCGGGGACACCCAAAAATTGTCCCGACGCTGGCCGAATAGCCACATGGAGGGTCTGGCTGCGAAGATGGTATCTGGCCCGGAAACCCTCTCGGTCCGAGGCGTTGCAGAGGCCATGGCGGAGGCAGACAGTTCCGTGTTTCTTGTGTTGGATTCTGAGGGCAGAGCATCGGGTATTGTGACCGACACGGATTTGCGCAATGACGTGGCCACCGGGCGTGTGCCCTTCGATGCTCCTGTGGGTCAAATCATGCGATCCCCTGTGGAGAGTGTATCAACGATCACATCTTCCGAGGATTCCCTGCTCCACATGATCCGTCAGAATGTGAAACACCTGTGTGTGACGAGCGCCGGTAGCGACGTGCCGCGCGCCGTGGGTGTGCTGACACAAAGTGAGGTCTCCCTCGCTCATGGCAACAACCCCCTCGCTATTGTTCAAGAAATCCGGGCCTGTCGATCCCCAAGGATGCTCGGTTACTTTCGGGAGAATCTCGCGCAAATGCTTCTGACTCTGATGAGGACGCCGGAAGATGTGCCGTGGTGCGACAAGCTGGCCACCGAGATCAGGCGGGTCATGTTCCACCATGCGGAAACCTGGGCACGTGAGGCGATGACCGAACAACCGGCCTCTTTGCTCTTTGCCTGGACCGGAAGTGCCGGACGGGGAGAAGCGCTCACCCAAACAGACTTCCCTTCGGTGATTATCTTCGAGGACCGTGGAGAAGCCTCCCGCCAATGGATGGTGGACTTGCTCAACCGCATGGGTGACCTGCTGATCGAAGCAGGGTTTCACGCTCCAGACATGGGTGTATCTGTTGAGCGTGTTCGTTCAGTGGAGGGATGGAAATCGTTTTTCCGCGAGCTGACCAACAACCCCCTCGGAGCGGGCGTCTGGCAAAAAACCGCCTATTTCGATTTGTCTGCGACCAGCCAGGATTCCCAATTGCTTGATCAGGTGTGGGAGGACCTGAGAATGCAGATCCGCGATAATCCTCACTTTGTGCCGCTCCTGGCCAATGATGCTCTGGGCAACCTTCCGCCGGTGACGATCTTCGAGGGCTATGCGGTGGGTGTGGGAGGACTGCTGCACGAGACGGTGAACCTCACAAGTCATGCACTGACACCCATCAGCGATATGGCCAGGGTGTTTCACCTGGAGGGTGATGCTCTCCCTTTGACAAATACTATGGACCGTCTCGGGGCCGCAGCCAGTCGCCTGCCAGCCGATGCCACGCAGTTCCATGCAGCCGCCAGTGCATTCCAAACAATCCAATTTTTCCAGGCCAGGAACGGGCTTTTCCATGGCACAAGCGGAGACCAGCTTCGCCCGGCCCTAGTTCCCCGAACCGACCAAGTGCTTCTCAAAACCGCCTTCCGCACGATCGCCGAGCTGATTTCACTCACCGCCAAGCACCATGGTCTGCAGCGCTGATCGCTTCGTCGCCTTTGATTGCGAAACGACGGGTTTAAATCCGGAAAAAGATGGAATCCTCACGATTGGTGCCGTCACCATTCAAAATGGAGACATCGTGCTTGAGGATTCCTTCGATGCCATCATCAATGACTGGCGGATGACCACATCCGTCCTTGTCCATGGGATCACCCCCGCCGAAGCGGCAGCCGGCGGTTCGGAAGCCGAAGTCGTGGGGAAGTTCCTTGATTTTGTCGGCGAGTCAACCCTCGTCGGCCACCATGTGGGCTTTGACAAATCCATCGTGGCTCCTGCAGCCGATCGGTTGGGCCGTTCCTTTGACAACCCGGCTCTGGATACCATGGAAATGGCCTTGGAACTTGAAAGGGCGGGCGCTTTTGGCGCACAAAAATTCCATAACTTCGAGCTGGATACCCTCTGCTCCAAGTTTGGCATCGAACCCCATGACCGTCACACAGCCCCCGGGGATGCCTTTATCACCGCCCAAGTGTTTTTGCGACTTCAGCGATTTGTTGAGAAACTTCAACTCCCACTGACCTATCTCTAGACCGTCCCCAGAAAACACAAAATATGCCGGCTTGTTTCGTGGGGAAGGTTTTCTTTTTGGCATTTTGCCGGATTTCTCTACATTGACTTCTCATGCAAATCACTTCCGGCAAAGTCGTCCTTATCGACTACACACTCACTGACGATCAAAAACAGACCATCGACTCCTCGGAGGGCCACGAACCTCTGGCGTACATTCATGGTAGCAGCCAGATCATCCCGGGGTTGGAAAAGGCGCTTGATGGCAAGGTCGCTGGCGATGCCCTCCAGGTGGATCTTTCGCCCGAGGAAGGGTATGGCGAGCATGACAGCGAGAAAATCATCACCATCCCCCGGTCGCAGGTCCAAGGGGTGCCGGACCTCAAAGTCGGCACCCAACTCCAAGCCAGTGGCGGACAAGGACCCCAGGTCGTCACCGTGACAAAACTGACAGACGATGAAGTGACCCTGGACGGCAACCACCCGCTGGCAGGAACGAATCTTCACTTTGATGTGACCATCCGCGAAGTCCGCAACGCGACCGAGGAAGAACTTTCCCACGGCCACGTCCATGGCCCAGGTGGACACCATCACTAGAGGGTGATCTTTGGGTCTCGGCTTGCCGAGACGGAGACTCACGGCCGGAAAAAGTCTGCCCGCGCACGATTCGAGAACTCTCTTCAGGAGGAGGCAACTGAAAGATCTTGAACAGGGGTGCAAGTGGAGTGAGGATTGGCAGCCACATCAGGCAAATTTCCCAATTGGGCAATCCCTGTTGTGCTCGCATTAAAAAGTTATGTTCACCCCCCGCATTTCATTGGTTCATCGTTTCGGAGCTTTTGGCATGATCAGCGTTGCAGTCTTGCTGATCCAGTCGATCGGTCTGTGTGGCGCTCCAGCTTCTCCGGAGAATCTGCCCAAGCTTGCGAGTCCTCCCAAAGAGGCTGTTAACGCAGCGATCAAGGCCCCGCTCACCCGGCATAACCGCGCGATCAAAGGTGGGGCACACTCGAACATGACCTTTCAAGGAGAAGCTCCCGTCATTCTCGCGGCGGCGGCTATGGCCGGCGAAACCTCGGTCGATGGGCGGCTTCTTGAGCAAATGCGCTACAGCCTGATTGGCGACAACGCCATCACTTCAAACGGAGGATACCCGGCGCAACACGACCGGGACATCACGGCGATGTATGCCATCGCAAAACTCACGCCGCGCATCTGGAATCAACTCACTAAAGAGGAACAGCACGCCATCGATTTGGTGATGCAGGCGGCATTCGTGGCATCAGCATTCACCAGCAGCGATACCAACCCGTATGTCGTTGCTAAAACGCAGCAATATTCGCTGGATGGCGACAGCAACCTTAACCGCGAATGGAACCCAAATTTTCGTGAGGGAATGATTGGTGGCGTGCTCGTTGGTGTCGTTTATTTTGGCGGACCGGAGAAGGCGCAGGCCATGCTTGATTCCTACAATCATGAGGCGTTCGTTGAT
>JBGTAR010000188.1:0-3101 GCA_041749815.1 Terrimicrobiaceae bacterium | reverse complement strand
GGGAGATTTGCCACTTCAAAAATCCGGCTGGCACAAGAACCATGGTCATGGGATGGTCACAGGAATGGTCTCCGAAGTCGAATCGCTGAGAAAATCCCTGTCCATTTACCGTGGGCTTGTGGAGGTCAGCGGGTTGATTGCTTCGATCACCGATTACGAGGAATTGCTCTGCGCCATTCTGGATGTGGCCCGGCGGGTGATCCATGTGGAGGCCGCTTCGCTGTTTTTGGTCAATGAAGCGACAGGAGACCTTGAGATGGCCATTGCATCCCATGGAGAAGGGGATTTTGTTAAAAAAACCATTATTGTGCCAAAAGGGCGGGGGATTGCGGGCTGGGTCTTCGAGCACGGTGAGGCGGTATTGATTCCTGATGCTTACCAGGATGATCGTTTCTATAAAGAGGCCGATGCTCAAACCGGATTCCGCACCCGCTCCATCCTCTGCGCTCCTCTCAAACGTGAGGGTGAGCTCATTGGCGTTTTGCAGGTTCTGAACCCGGAAGAAAAACCCGCGTTTGAGCCCGAAGACCTTGAAGCCTTCACCGCCTACGCCGACCTGACAGCCACCGCCATCGAAAAAATCAGAACCCTGGAGCGAAGCCGGCGGCAGGAACGGGTCGAACGCGATCTGGCCATTGCGACCGACATTCAGAACGAACTCCTCTCGCGTGCCATCCCTCGCGAAACTCCGGGGACCCATTTTGCAGCCTTCAGCCGTCCGGCCGCGAATGTCGGAGGGGATTTTTATGATGTGTTCGTGAAGAGTCCTTACGAAATATATTTTGGCATTGGAGACGTCTCTGGGAAGGGCATTGCGGCGTCCCTCCTCATGGCACAAACCTTGAGTGCGATGCAGTTTGTTTTTGCCGCAACAACCAGTCCGTCGGATGCGCTCATGAAATTAAACTCAACTCTCAGTGAGCAAATTGTCCGTGGAATGTTTGTGACGATGCTGATCGGGCGTCTGACACCCACCAGCGGGCGCATGGAAATCGCCAGCGCCGGCCATTGCCACCCCGTGTTGCTACGTGCCGATGGCACAACCTCTGTGATCAAAACCGAAGCGGCCCTTCCACTGGGAATCCTTCCCAAGGTGGTCTATCGTCAAGGGAAAATCGATGTTTCGCCCGGAGACTGGCTCATTTCCTTCACCGATGGGCTGACCGAATCAAAGGAGGAAAAAACGGATGAGTTTTTTGAACCCCTGATTGCCTCCACCCTCAAGAACCAAGGAGGCCAAAGCGGCGAGGCGTTGATCCAACGTCTTGTTGAGGCCGAAAAACGTCATCGAGGGAGCGGTGCACAACTTGATGATCTGACAATCCTTGCCAGCGGCCTCGCATGAAAAAAAGCGTTCTGTTTTCCAGTGAGACCTGCCACCTCGCAGAGGTTCGAAATGCCGCGCGAACTTTTATGAAGGACTGTGGGTTGGATGAGGAGGAATCGGCGGTTCTTGTGCTGGCCATCGATGAGGCCTGCACCAACGTCATCCGTCATGCCTACCACCACAAGTGCCGGCCCGTGCGCCTTCACATGACCTGCCAAAACAACCAACTCCGAGTTGTGTTGCGGGACTATGGCAAATCTTGCGATCCCCAAACCATTCAAAGCCGCCCCCTCGAGGAAATCCGACCCGGAGGGGTGGGGGTCCACATAATCCGGCAGGTTTTTGATGAGGTTCAGTATACCCCCAAGGCGCGCGGAACGGAATTGGTGATGATAAAAAACATCCCCAGGACAGGCTCTTGATGAGAAAATTTACCTGATCCCTGACAATAAACGCGCGATTCTTGTTGTCATGCGGCTCCAGAGTGACCAATGTTCGGCCAGCATCCAGCAAAGAAAGGAGGGGAATTTTTGTGAAATTTGTCAAAATCGTCGCAGTTTGTGCGTTCGCAGTTGCTTCGCTCGGGCTCAGTGCTTGTGCGTCGAAAACTTCGACACCGCCACCAGCCACCACTGGCTACAGCAAGTAATCTTGTAAACCTTTAGAAGAGGTCGGATGGGCTATCAAAACCCGTCCGGCCTTTTCGTGCTTTGGTGCCGAGGGCACCCAGGACAGTCTGCTCAATTTCCTGGCTCGCTCGCAAGTGGCTCCTTGGATCATCTACTTTTTCCCGGCCCGTCCAGCCTGCTCAACAAGCACGCGCAGACCCTCGTGGGAAAACTGGCGTTCGGCAGTCACCACAAAAAGCTCTTCAAAAATACCAGTCGTGAGCGGTAATTCCTGAAGGTCGTATCTGTCAGCAACATCTCGTAGCACGGGCTCGATCACAGGAGCCGCTCCGGCTCCGGAGGCCGCCAATTCCCACATGGCAGCGGCATCATCAAACTCCGCACGGATCTCAGGCAGCACGCCATTTTCCGCCCACCACCGGTCAAGCTCACGGCGCAGGGGGGATTCGCGGGTTGGGACCAAAACCGGGAATCCGGAAAGTCCTGTTTGGCGCCGGAAGGACTTTTTCAGTTTTGGAGACGCAACAAAGCGCACACCGAATCTTCCGGCCCGCTTGCTATATAACAAAGTTTTTAAAGACGTGGGAGCCGGTTCATTGGCCATCACGACATCCAGTTGATGGGAAGCCAGGGCTGGAAACAATTCACCGGGAAGCCCCTCCCGCATGATCACCTTGATCTCAGGGTGCGTCTCCCAGGTGCGGATCAAAATGGAGGATGCCAGCAGTTTGGGAACGGAATCCACAATCCCAACATAAACAGTTTGCGGTCCAGCCACTGAGCCCCGCCGGATGACTTCCACCAGCTCGTCACCGAAATCAAAGATTCTCCGGGCGTATTGCTTCACAACCTGTCCAGCGTCAGTGAGCACCATGCTCCGCCCCTCACGCAGAAAAAGAGGTGTCCCCAGATACTCCTCCAATTCCCGGACCTGGGCACTCAGAGTTGGGGGCGAAATATGCAGGCGCTCCGAGGCGGACGTGATCCCACCCTCGGTGGCCACAGCTAGTGTGCTGGTTTGGAAATAGCTATACAATATTCTGCTTCTGGACTGCAGCTCTGGCTCGCTGGATTTTTTCCAAGATCGCTTGTCCCTCCGCTCTCCAGACGTAACGCTTGGGAGAGAGATCGCGTTCTTTGAGATA
>JBGTAR010000187.1:0-32652 GCA_041749815.1 Terrimicrobiaceae bacterium | reverse complement strand
CCGCTTTCCGCTTTCCGCTTTCCGCTTTCCGCTTTCCGCTTTCCGCTTTCCGCTTTCCGCTTTCCGCTTTCCGCTTTCCGCTTTCCGCTTTCCGCTTTCCGCTTTCCGCTTTTAGCTTTTAGCTTTTCTCCTTCAGCTTTTCCTTCATGAACCTCCTTTCCATTGTTATTCCGGCCAGAGATGAAGAAGGTTGCATCGCCTCCACCGTCGAACACCTGCACCTCGAGCTCAAGCTTCGCGGCGTTCCCCATGAAATCATCGTCGTCGATGACGGCTCCAAAGACCGCACGTGGGAAATCCTCCAAGAAGAAGCCACCCGCCTCAATTCCCCATCCTCGCATACCGACGCGACCCTCGACCCTCCGCCCGCACCACCCGCTACACGCCACTCGCCACCCACAAATCCCCCTTCCCAAGTTTCCGCTTTCCACTTTTCGCCTTTAGCTTTTCAGGTCCTCCGCCCCATCAAAAGCCCCGGTCCCCACGGCTTTGGCCGGGCGATCACCCGGGGATTGGACGCCATGACCGGTGACGCCGTGGTGATCATGATGGCAGATGAATCCGATGACTGCCGGGATGTCGTGCGTTACTGGGAAAAACTCAACGAAGGGTTCGACTGTGTGTTTGGGAGTCGTTTTGTCAGGGGTGGGGGAACCATTGATTATCCTCCCTTCAAACTGTTTATAAACCGGATGGCCAATACCTTCGTGCGAATGATGTTCCAACATGGGCTCAATGACACAACCAACGCTTTCAAAGCCTACCGAAAAACTGTCATCGATGGCATCCGCCCAATATTATCCCCCCACTTCAACATCACCGTCGAACTTCCGCTCAAAGCGATTGTGCGTGGATATTCCTTCACCACCATTCCCATCACCTGGCGAAACAGGCGCCACGGGGTCGCCAAACTCAAGCTCGAAGAGATGGGCAGCCGGTATCTCTTCATCTGCCTCTACGTCTGGTTGGAAAAATACTTCTCGCGTGGAGATTACGTCAAAGAGAACGTGTCATGCCGGAGCTCTGCAGAGGCGGCAAGCTGAAATAGCCTAAAAGAGAAAACCACTGGCCGCAAAAAAGCGCAAGATGCTCAAAACAAGAGATTCCCCCGCCCCAAACCAAGAACCAAGAACGAGGAACAAAGAAAAACTCTCCCTCCGAAGCGTCTTGCATTTCCACTTTTCCCCACCTTCACATGATCATCGAAGCTATTAAAGACGGGACTTATCTCAGAATGATCACGTCAAGTGGACCCATTCCCGAGGGGACCAGACTCAATCTCTATACCGCCGCCGAGTTGAACACACTTGCCAAAGGACCTACAGCATGGAAGGCCACTCAACTGGAAAGTGCGTTTCACGAGGATTAAGATGATTGGGGCACGAGCCTAGATTCGTTGGTCCTTTCAGATAAAATCCATCAGCGCCCATAACAGGTAAAAAACATCCTTGAACCTCTGTTCCGCAGCTTAAACCGTCCTTCTTTCATATTTGCCTCTACGTTCTGCAAGGCGTATTATTTCCACCATGATTTCTAGTGCTACACCCGCAGAAAA
This sequence comes from Terrimicrobiaceae bacterium, assembly GCA_041749815.1. Classification (GTDB taxonomy): domain Bacteria; phylum Verrucomicrobiota; class Verrucomicrobiia; order Chthoniobacterales; family Terrimicrobiaceae; genus JAJTZA01. The sequence continues at coordinate 31,097 of JBGTAR010000187.1, read as the reverse complement.
CATAAAAACTGATTCCGTTCCCGGCCTTCTCGAGGAAGTTGTCCAACGCTTGGCAGCAGGCCTCAACCCGCTGCAAATCTATCTTTTTGGATCGCGTGCACGACAAGACTCCGAAACAGATAGCGACTATGACCTCCTGACAGTGGTGCCCCTATCTGATGAGCCAGCCTATCGCCGCTCCCAACAGGCCCGACACCTCCTTCGTGGATTAAATGCTTCTTTCGATATCATTGTCCTGACTTCAGAAGAGTGGACCAGGCAGCTTCGATCAGGGGTTTCCTTGGCAAACGCTGTGGTCAAGGAGGGGAAACTCATCCATGAATCCAGAGCGTAAGGAAATTGTTCGGCGTTGGTATCGAAAAGCGGCAAACGATTTGGCTTACGCAGAGCTTGGCCTGAAATCTGGAGAAACATTTCATGCCGGCGCTGTCTATCATTGTCAGCAAGCTGCAGAGAAATCCATCAAAGCCCTCCTTTGCCTTTCGGGAGTTACCCCGCCAAAAAATCATGATCTTGTCCATCTTATCGAACTCCTGCAGCCATCACTGGATTTCACCGAGTTTATGCAGGCAGCCGAGTTTCTAACTCCCATGGCCACCGAATTTCGGTATCCAGGAGAACAAGAACAACCCACGAAATCCGATGCCGAAAAATCGCTGACATTTGCGGGCCAGATCTTTTCCAAAGCAGGGACGTTGATACGAGGAAAAATAGGCATCTCATAACTGGGGGGGACTCTCCAATTCCACATTCAGAATTTCACATCTCCCCTCCCCACAGCCGCCGCTGACGCGGGACCACTCATAAAAACAAAATCCGCCTTCTGCGAGCATCCGGCGCGACAAGTGGCCGCCGTTGAAGAGGCACTCAAGATTTTTTGGGTGGGTTGCTGCCATGGCAGCGATGGGCTGGTGACAAACGGCTCTGCAAGCGAGCTTGCAGAACCGCTTTCTCATCGGACCATCCTCCTGGACAGAGTCCAGTCCACCCAAGAAATCTCTCCAATCAAAATCACAACCCGAAAGGTATCGCTTCCTCCATTGAGGAAACACCATTAGTGTCCATCAGTGGTTAAAAAACTCCCCCTCTGAAGCGCATTGTAAATTGGATCACAGAAATCTCTGATCACAGAACTCAAATCTACTGGAGGCTTGAAAACAGCCTGCCGCAAGATACTCTCACAGGAGTGAGAAAAATGCCGACAGTCACCATCCAAAAGTTGCGAAGCGATTTTGCACCCTTCTGTAGGAAATATGGCATCCAAAGTCTTGCGGTATTTGGTTCATTAGCGCGTGGTAAAGCTCGTCCCGACAGTGATCTCGACTTGCTGGTGGAACCGGGTCAAGGAGTGACAATTCCAGAGATTTTGGAAATGGCAGGGGAAGCGGAGGAAATTGCCGGTCGACCTGTCGATTTTGTTCTTCTGAAATCGCTCTTGAAAACAGCCGACCGTTCACGAGCCGACCATATCCTCTCGACGGCGGTTTACCTCTATGGACATTGAGCAAACGACACGGCTACTCGACATTCTGGAAGCAGTGAAACGTATCGAGCTGTACGTCGAGGGGGTTTCCGAAGAGGAGTTTTCCCGGAATGGCGAGAAGCAAGACGCCGTCATTCGCCGAATAGAAATCATCGGTGAAGCAACCGCGCACCTCTCCCCTGAAACTCAAGCCGTTTTGAGCGAACTGCCATATAGGAAGATGCGAGGCATGCGAAATATTTTGGCCCATGATTACAGCAACGTTGATTTCTCTATCGTTTGGGAGGTGGCAACTGTCCACCTGAAAGAGGTCCGCGAAATTTTGGAGCGCCATTTCACCTGATCTCACCCCAGCTACACCCTCCCCCTCGGAACACTCAAAATCAATCCCCCCCACAGCCGCCGCTGACGCGGGACCACTCATAAAAACAAAATCCGCCTTCTGCGAGCATCCGGCGTGACTAGTAAATTCTTGAACGCCGGACAATCCACCTTCTGCTGACATCCGGCGCGACAAGTGGCCGCCGTTGAAGAGGCACTCGAGATTTATTGGGTGGGTTGCTGCAATGGCAGCGATGGGCTGATGAAAATCGGCCTCGCAAGCTCGCTTGCACAACCGCTTTCTCATCGGCCCATCCACCTGGACAAAGTCCAGTCCACCCAAGAAATCTCTCCAATCAAAATCACAACCCGAAGGGTATCGCTTCCTCCATTGAGAAAGCCCCGTTAGTGTCAATGAGTGGTTTAAAAAACATCCTTAAATCCTCCACCATTGTGGAATGACTTTTCCCACCAATCCTGTCCATCCAGTAAATCCTGTCAAAACACAAGGAACCAAGAACAAGGAACAAGGAACTCTTCGATCATGGACTTTCCGCTTTCCACTTTCCACTTTCCACTTTCCGCTTTCCACTTTCCACTTTCAGCTTTCCACCTTCCGCTTTTCGTTTTCCGCTTTTCGCTTCGACATGGGTCTGAAATCTAGTAGATTCCCACATCCGGCCCTTTAGTAGCGGCCTCTCATCCACCTAAATCCAACAACAGCTTTCCATGGCATCAAGTTTTTCAACAACAGGGGGTTCCAGGACTCTGATGATGGCATTGGTAACCATTGTGGGGATCCTTTTGGCATTTGTGGCGGGAAGAATGGTGGCCCAAGGAGATTACTCAAAGCTTGCGTTGGTCGCCGGCGCAGCCGTTGCCTTCACAGTGGCAACCCTGCTGGGCAAGCGCTACTGGGTGCTCATTCCTTTCACTTTTGGGGCGACGGGAGCGGCCGGGGCCATTCCAATTCCCTTCAATTACTCCGAAATGGGAATCATGGCAGCTTTTGGGCTGTTTTTGTTGCACGTTGCCCTCAAGAAAGTTGACCACTCTTACGGCAAATTCGGGTGGGTCGATGCCTTGCTGTGGCTGAATATTGTTTACCTGATCACGGTTTATGTTCGCTACCCTGTGGGCGTTCGCGCTTTCGCCACCGAACTGGTTGGAGGCCGTCCGTATTTCGCACTAACTCTTTCGCTTTTTGGTTACATTGTGCTTTGTCATAGTCGGCTTCTTTCGAAAGAGGTGAAGCGCTTCACATTAGCTTTTGTTATACTTTTAGCGCTCCCAGGTGTATTGGTTGTTACAAGTGAGTTTGTTCCCGGGATCAGTAAGGTGGTGTATCCCTTCTATTCAGGGGTCAGTATTGAGGCGTTTCGTGTTGATGGTTCGACAGCGAATATGGGTAACGAATCGGAGAGGATCACCTCACTCACACAAGTATCGAAGCCCATCGTTCAAGCGCTCTGCGCCTATTTTTCCCCCGCAACTTTGGTCAACCCGCTTTATTTGGGGCGGTTTTTTATGTTTGTTGCATGTCTTGCCATGATTGGGCTCTCTGGATTTCGAAACCATATCGTTCTCACCGGCGCCTTCATGACAATTTCGGCGATACTAAGAAAACAATATGCCTCGCTTGTGTTTCTGGGAATGGCAGGCATTCTTGGAGTAATTACTGTCGCTGGCTTACACCTAGCGGGTGTCCAGATCGCTGCTCCCATCCAGCGTTCCTTGTCATTTATCCCGCTCGGATGGGATGATAGTGTTGTTGCCGATGCCGATAGCAGTAAGGAGTGGCGGGTTGATATGTGGACAGCCGCATGGAATTCTCCGAATTACATGCGGAATAAGGTGTTGGGAGATGGCTTTGGTTTCACTTTCCAAGAAATGATGATTATGAGCGATGCCGAGTTGGGCATTGCAAAGATTCTTGGAAGTGAGGACACCTTTGAAGGTCATCTACTGCGAGGCTCCTACCACAACGGACCATTGTCTGCGATCAAATTTGTGGGCTTTGTGGGCTTGTTCCTACAGTTGGCATTCATGTATGCGCTTTTTAAATACACGCTGAGGGTTTTAAAAAAATCAGAAGGCACAAACTTTTACGTTTTGACAATGTTTCTTGCGCTGCCAATTCTCTATCTTCCATTTGAGTTTATCTTTATTTTTGGTGCCTACCAAAATGCCATGTCGCTGATGCTTTTCTCCACCGGAATGCTTAAAATGCTCGACTCCTCGATGGAGGCGGAAAACGACCATAGTGAAGTCACAATACAAAAAGAAAATCTCCCAAGTCGTGAGCTAGAGCATGTCACTTAAGCGGACAGGTGCCACCGCCTTGACTTCTTATCTTCAGATGGGGAGCTCGATGGTCGTTTCTCTGCTTCTAATTAAAGTTGCGACAACTGTTCTTTCCCCTGAAGAATATGGATTGTGGTCCTTTGTTTTTGGGACCATTGGGTATTTTCTACTTTTGGATTTTGGGGTTTCTTCGGCGTTGGCTCGGCTGTTTGCCGAGCCGATCGCAAAAAATGATGCCGAAGACATTTCAGGCTGGTTTTATCTCGTGACTGCCGTCCTTCTGGTTCAGGGCCTTGTGATTCTGGGGCTGGGGCTCGCTTCCAAAAACTGGGTTTTGGATTTTTTTCGCATCCCGGTTAACTTAAGGAGCGAGGCAAGTCACCTATGGAGCTACTGTATTGCCATCCAGGCTTTGTCGATGCCGATGAGAACATTGCCTGGAATCTTGTACGCTCAAAATCGCGTTTATATGATCAATGCGGCGAACACCTCGGTCGCTTGGATCAATTTGCTGGTGTTTTCGGTACTTCTTCATCGCGGATTGGGAGTCATCTCGTACGCTTACGCGCTGATGGCCTCGCAGCTACTGACCTTGTTGCTCAATTCTTCATTTATTTTTGCTGGGAAAAAAAAGATTCGTTTAACCGCCTTCCATCTGCCTCTCAAGCACCTCAGGGAGCTTTTTGGGTATTCGAGCGCAATATTCGCGGGCGGGTTGGCGGCCCAAGTATCTGCATCCGCTCAAACGATGATCCTCACCCGTTTTCTTGGTCTGGAATCAGCAGCCATCTACAACGTCACCTCACGCATGCCCCTCCTTGCAATGCAATTAATTTGGAGGGGGTTTGATGCCTTTTATCCCCGTTGGATCAATGCATTTGCTGGCGGCGACCAGGGACGAGCCCTCAAAGAGTTCACCACGATGGCAAAAATCAGTCTTCTTGGTTTGTCAGGGATTGGCGTGGCCATTATTTTGGTGAATCCCTTTTTTATCTCTTGGTGGACCAGACCCGAGTTTTTTGCCGGGAACTGGATCAATATCGCAATCACTTTTTCGCTTTTTGCCTTCACGATCAATCGATTCACAAGTCACATCTTCCAGTGGCACAAGAAAATGAGCCGTTACACGTGGCTGATGATCGCAACTGCCGCCATTGAAATTTCTGCGGGAATCCTTCTCGCCAAACAATTCGGTTTGATAGGAATACCCATCGCGTCTCTTCTGGCCAACGGTTTGTTCTTGTTGCCACTTCAAACGCGGGAGGCAGGAAAACTCAGTGAGTGTTCTTTTTTGAGGAGGCTTTTGCCTGAGTTTATTGTCGGTATTTTAGCGTTAACCGTGGCAGCTCTCGGAATGCTTTATGTGTCTAAAACGGGACTACCGACCGCTTCCTTGGTCAACATGACACTGATTGCTGTGAGTGGGCTACTGGCAGGTCTTCTGATTTGTTCCCGGGCGATTCCCCAAATGAAAATTCTTGTTCCCATGATTCGAAAACAAATTGTAACGAGCAGATGATGGCAAGTCACCGGAGACCCAAATTCTCAAAAACACCGCGAAACCGCTTCTCCCAAGTGTGGTCGTTGCCTCCACGCTTGAAGGCAGCCCTCGCGATTTTGAGACAATCCTCAGGACGATTTTGATACCAGGAAATGATTTCGATCAGTTCTTCGGGACTTCGGTAGCAGAGGATTTCTTTTCCGATTTCCCAAACCTCTGCCAGTTCCCAGTTGAACGTCGTCAGATAGCAGGCCCCTGATCCAGGGCATTCAAAATCGCGATTCTTCAGGGTCACCAAGTTGGGGGTTGCGTACCCGATTCCGAGGTTCATCATGCTTGATCGGTAGATGAGAGTTGAATCAGGCTGCCACTCGGAATCAGACCATCCATTTCCGAAGAGCGCGATGGGGATTCCAACTTTCTGTAATCGAGAGATTATCCTCTCGCGTTCGGGTTTCGCAGAGCCAAGAAAGCTCAGTGGATATTTGAACTCCGTGCTGCTTGGTGGCTTCTGTAGTGGTTGTTGGTGCATGGCAGGTGGCAAAAAAAGGCTGTTTGCGCCTGCATTCTGATACCATGTGGCTGCGATTTTCGAATTGGTAAGGTTGAGATCGAACAAATGCGCCCATTGACAATAGTTGTCCACATTCGCTTGAAAAATTCCATATGGCCAGAAGCTCACTTTGTCATCCAGATTCATGCCAATGAGAGGACCATGGCACTTCTTCCGAAGAAGTGAGAAAAGATCTTCAGAAAGCAATTCACTCCGCGCGTAAAGCAAAATAGCGTCATAGTCAGGAGCACTGAGTAAATGCTGTTCCACCGCCTGGTTGACCTTCTCCGGGTAATCCTCTGGCGCTGCTCCACGGATCGTGCCTTGCAGATCCAGGGTGTCAACCGGACAGATCTTTTCGAGCTCAGGAATCAGTTCATTGGTTTCCCACATAACATCTGCGATGAATAACAATCTTCGCAGCGGAGTAGTTTTAGAAACCCTCACATTTTCTGACTTATTTTTGTTTGTTGTTTTTGTCGAAGCCACAATATTGTCCAGGCAAGCGTGCTCCAACCGCAGAATTTTCCAGTGATACCACCAATCCAAAAATTGTCCTTTGAGGATCAACTGACTGAGCACTCGTCGCAGTTTTCTTAAAACCTTTGGCATTTTTCAGGGTAATCTTCGGTTTAAAGGGAGATCAATTGGACGTGGGGTTTACGAGACACTCGAATCCAGCTCGCAGAGCAGTTCGTTTTGTTGTTGCCAAACCTTTTCCATGGCGAATGTTTGGATGACAGCTGCACGGCCTGCATCACCCAATAGCTTGCGACTTGCGGGATTGAAGCACATTCCACGGATGCCGCGTGCCAATTGGATTTCCCCAGCGGCGACAACTCCTCCCGGTAATTCACGGACACATCCGGTATCTGTGCTGAGGAACGGCTTCCCAGCGGCCATGGCCTCCAATATGGAAATTGGCTGCGTTTCGGCTTTCGCCGTGAGAAGAAACAGATCACAGGCTTCAAAGGCAGCCATCGTGGTTTGTCGATCCTGATTTTCAAGAAAAACAACCCCTCCCAAGGGATATTTGTGTTTTAGCTCATTGTCCAAATTCACAAGCGCGGTGCTATACTCATTGAACTCACTGCCGATGAATACCAACACCGATTGGGGGACCGCAGCCTTTCGAAAAGCCTTGATTGCCAGGGCTTGGTTCTTGCGGACGCTGTAATTTGCCACACAAAGAACAATCCGTTTACCCACCAGATCATGCTTTTTCTTAAATTCCTGTGAAGAGGCTCTATCGGGGCTGGCGGGAGTGCCATTGGGAATGACTCGTGTGCCTTCGTAGCTGATGGCTCTCGCAACCCAATGGTCAAAAAAACGATTGAAATTTCTGCGGGGACTTAAAAAAATCACCCGGTCGTATTTGCGAATCGTCCAAGGCAGGCAAAAAACTTTGTGGAGATTTTTTGCCAGGAATCCCAATCCCCATGGTGGTTTGGGGTGCGGTTGCCAAAGGTGAGTTGTGTAGCCATGACTGACCATCACCTTTTTCCCATGGAGTTGGGGAAAGATGGCCTCAGCCAAACTTGATGGCCATGTTTCCCAGCAGTGGCAAAACAGCACATCAGGATTCAAGCCAACCAGAAACTGCTGATATCGCCGTGACTCGCTGGGAAAGTCCTTGAGAATTGAGGCGGTGGTGTCGATTTGGAATTGCTCCACATGGATCCCCGGGTGAGGTTGGAAATCTGTACGCTGATTAAGATGGCCGGTGCAAACCACAACTTTGTGACCTTTCTCTGCAAAGCCAATGGCCATCGCTGATGCTGCTTCAGAGACCCCATCTTTATTTGGTGGAAAGGTGAAAGTGCAAATGACAATGGTTTTGCTCATTGCGCAATTACCACATCACGGATTCTTTCATTCCAATTCCTCGTCTCTCAGGAGCTTGGTTTGATCGAATAAGCCAACGCGGTCCCTGTGACACGTAGGGGTTTCCATCCGCACTCGCGAATAAATCGGACGACATCGGGATGGTTGGGAGCAAAATCGTGCCAGGCAATAACTCCCCCTGGACGAAGCATACGCCATCCCTTTTCAGAGTCATTCTTCACATACTCATAGCTGTGGGCACCATCAACAAAAACAAGATCCATGGTTGCAAGATAGGGGTTTTCATCAAAGCTTGCGGAATCATGTCGAAGGAATGTGATTCGATCCAGAACATCCGTTGGAATAAGGGTACCCTTGCCTTTTTCTAGGGCGATTTCCCGCTCAGAATCCTTGGGAATGGGTAGAGAATATCGTGGGTCGTCTTCAGGAAGGTCCAAAGTAAACACCATCCCGCCTTGGGAAACATTAAGAGCGAGTTGTGTGGTGGAAACCCCTTTGTATGTTCCAAATTCAAAAATCCGTTTCGCCTTAACCAAATGGACAAGGGCCGCAAGCGCATTGCACTCCATGGGCGAGACCGAGGCACCAACACCAGGAAATGTTTGCATACCCCAACGTTCGGAGGTCGGGCAGATTTGCAGCACATCAATGACTGAAGCAAACCGCACATCCTTCTCGGGATCGCAGATCTGACCGGCTTCATAGTTGGCTACGCCGAGGACATGCTGAACACCTCGGGGATTGTGTAGGGCAATTTGGAGGAGACGGCCAATGAATTGGGTGAGCTTTGAGATCATGGATTGGGTCGGATCGATTGGTTGATAATTATATCAAAAATGGGTTCTTTGTGGAAATAAGAATATCCAGCGAGACAATGCATTTGCTCGAAAGCAGAGAAAACTCCCACTGACCACGGAGACGAACTTCTTCCGTGGACAACATGCAAAGCCCAGCAGCTTTTTGACCTCCGATTCAACCGACGCAAGCCAGCTGCCTGTGATGGTTTTCCGAACAATGGCTTGATACAAGATCATCGGCTTTTCAAAACTTCGCCATACACCGTTTCATAGCTCCTGACCATGTCAATGAGGGACATTTTCCTCGCAGAAACATCAGCACGGGCCTTTCGTGAGAGATCCTCTCGCAAGGAGGGATTCTCCAGAAGGGAAAGCAGTTTTTTTGTCAAATCTGCGGCATCACCTTGCTGGAAGATGAGGCCTGCGCTGTTTAGCTCCAAGAGTTCACGGTGACCCGGGATGCTTGAGCCAATGATGGGACATCCAAAGTGCATCGCTTCTTGAACGGCCAAGGGCAGGCCCTCATAATCTGAGCTGTGGACATAAATTCCACAGGTCATCATCAGTGTGGAGGGGTCCGCGACATGCCCTAGGTAATGAACCCGCTCTTCCAAGCCAGCTTGCTTAATCTTGGACTTGATAAAGTCGAAACACCCATCTCCCGCGTCCCGCCCGGCAAAGACCAACTGCCATTCGGGGTAGTCCGGTGCGATTTTAATAAAGGCTTCCGCAAGGAGTTCCTGTCTTTTATTATAAGAGATATATCCGACGTTGAGGATTGTTTTACTTCGCTCCAAGGACGCAAGCTCCGGGGAATCAATTTTTGAGTGGTAGATTTGAATGCACTTTTTGCTGAGGGGAAACCAGAACGCCTTGATGGTCTGGAGATCGAACTGGGAGACTTGAATCTCCAACTCGGTGTGTCGAAGCTGATCAAACTTGCCAAGCCATCCCAAGGGGAACATGGCCAACTTGAAGAGAAGGGGCTTCTTCGGGCCACAATACCCCTTCAAGACAGAAAATATCCCATGGGATGTCCAAATCGATGGGATGTTCCTTCTTTTAAGTTGCCTCGGCAGGGAGAACCCATAAAGCCGATTTCCCCAGTTGAACATTCCCGAGTGGAAGTTAACAAGATCGATCTTTTTGTCGGCGATCTGCCGGGACAGTTCTCGCACATATTTCAGGAAAGCCGGGCGAGGCGGGCCTAGTGGTGGCTTCCACTCGATGTGGCTGGTGAGGTGGCCTGCGACACCCAGTTTCTCCAATTCGTCTTGGCTGTCACCCGAGAGGAGATGAACATTGTGAGTCGCAGAAAAGGCCTTGATCAGACAGATCGCGAGGACACTCACACCCCCCGACATATGCAGGGGAGGATCAATAGCGTAGAGAATGTTTTTTTGAGATGGCATGAAAAATGACCAATAAAGAACAGATTGCGGAGTTAAATCCAGACCACGGGGATATACCACGAAAAAAAGAAATGATCGATGATCAGCGGCCTTTCCTCTTGTGCCCAGGAGGCTTTTCCTTTCTGTTTTGAACCCCATGCGCATTGCCTTCCTCGTTGTTGATGACCGGTTTGACCGTCCGCTGCCGACCCCTTTCTTTGGTTCGGCTCCGTCCGCGCTGCTTGAGGGGTTCGCGATGTTCGCTGAAAAGAGCGAAGAAATGATGGCGGAGGGCGGAGGGGGAGAGCGCAAAACGTCTCGTGCAGACGGTGAAGGACCCGGCATGGGTGGCGAGTGGCGGGTGGCGAGTGAGGGGGCCAGAGAAGCCGAATGCGGAAATTCTGAATTGCGGAACTCCATTCGCGATTATTCATCCGCCATTGCCGCGAAGCGGATTGAGGTTCATGTGATTTGTTGCACGAAGGTCGCCCTTCCGACTCCTGAGAAGCTCTCAGAAAATATTTGGTATCACCAGATTGTCCTTCCCCACTGGACATTTCTGAGGAGCGGTCACCTTGGGCCGATCCTCGGTGTGCGCAAACTGCTGAAGCGGCTTGAGCCGGATCTTGTTCATGCCCAGGGAACCGAGCGGTGGTGTGCGATCAGTGCTGCCCTTGCTCCCTATCCCAAAGTTCTCACCATCCATGGAAACCTCAGGTTGATCAACAAAGTGACGCCGATGGAGCCCAAGTGGTATTGGAAGGCCCAGGAATTTCTCGAGACCACTGCCATCCCAAAATTTGACGGCGTCGTTTGCATCACAAACTACACACAACAAAATGTCTCCGACCTTGCCAAAAAAACATGGGTCATTCCAAACGCCGTGGATGGCAGCTTCTTTCCCCTTGGGGAGGAGAGAGTGGGAGAGCTGAAAAGTGAAAAGCTGAAAGTTGAAAGTGGAAAGGGGGAGGGCAGAGACGAGAAGGAGGGGAGTGGCGAGTTGAGAGGTGAAACCGCGTCGGATGCCCACCCGCCACTCGCCACTCGCCACCCTAGACCCTCGACTCTCCCATTGCCTCCCATAATTTTGGTCGTAGCGCACATTCAATCCCGGAAAAATCAAAATGCCTTCATCGATGCCATTGTCCCCCTGAGAGAGAAGCATCAATTTCGCGTCCGATTTTTTGGCCGGGGCGCTCCCACCGACGAGTTCGGGAAAGGATTCTTTGACCGCATGGAAAAACACTCGTGGTGCTCCTTTGAGGGCATGAAAGGCCGTGATGAGTTGCGGGAGGCCTTCAAATCCGCGTCGCTGTTGGTGCTGCCGTCATTGGAAGACAATTGCCCCATGTCCGTTCTGGAAGCCATGGCGGCAGGGGTGCCAGTGATTGCCTCCAATGTGGGAGGTGTTCCGGACTTGGTCACAGACGGTTTGAACGGCCTTCTCTGCGACCCCCTCAGCCAAGTCTCCATGAGATCATGTGTGGAAAGAATTTTTTCAGAGCCTGGGCTTTCCCACCGTCTTGCCGCCCAGGCCCACCGTCTGGCATGGGAGCGATTCCACCCCACCGCCATCGCCAAAAAACACCTCGAAGTTTATGGAGAGGTGATCGAAGGCAAAAAGCTGAAAGCTGAAAGAAGAAATTAGAAATATTATGGCGAAAAACGAATTAGAAAAACGGACGAAGAATTTTGCTTTGGATGTGATTGACCTCGTTCAACGACTTCCAAACAACCGGGCCGGTGATGTTGTCGGTCGTCAGCTTCTTCGATCAGGAACTTCGATTGGAGCAAACTACCGGGAGGCGAACCGTGGCGTCTCCCGAGACGACTTTATCAACAAGGTCGGAATCTCCACCAAGGAGGCCTCGGAATCTGAGTTTTGGCTGGAGCTGATCAGCGAGTCCCCTCATCTTCAAGTGTCAGGTACTCCTCCCTTGCTACAAGAATCCCGAGAGCTGCTCGCGATCTTCACAACCATTGGAAAAAACGCGAAACAAGGAAAACAAAAGTGAATTTAGCTTTCCGCTTTCCTCTTTCTCCCCCGCCTGGCGTTTCCGCTTTTAACTTTCCGCTTTCCGCTTTTCCCTAATGAAAATCCTGATCGACCACAACGAGCCCTTCCTGCTTGCACATGGTGGGTTTCAGATCCTTATCGAGAAAACAGCCGAGGCGTTACGTCGTGAAGGGCTGGAGGTTGAGTACCTTCGCTGGTGGGATGCTGAGCAGAAGGGGGATATCATTCACTACTTTGGAAGGGCTAATCCTGGAAGCATTCACTTTGCCCATGCCAAGGGGATGCGTTATGTGATGCATGAATTGCTGACAAGCCAGGGCTCACGCTCCAGGTCCCAGCTCCGTCTGCAGGGATTCGTTAATAAACTTCTTCGGAGGGCGCTGCCCTCCTCCTTTCGGCTTCCCCTCCGATGGGACAGCTACAAAATGGCCGATGCCATCATCGCAAGCACCAAGTGGGAGGCCTGGATCATGCAAACACTTTTTGACGCACCAACCGACCGCCTGCATGTTGTGCCAACCGGGGTGGATGAGGTGTTTTTTTTTAAAGCGGAAAGCGAAAAGCGGAAAGTAGAAAATGGGAATAGCGACGAGCAAAGAGCAGCAAGAGGCCTGGTTCCGGCGTCCAGCCCAAGTGGTCGAAAGCAAGCCCCCCCATCCAATTTCTCAAACCCGCAAGTTTCCACTTTTCACTTTTCTCCTTCCACTTTTAATTCCCCCTTTCTCGTTACCCTCGCCACCATCACGGAACGCAAGAGGGTGGTTGAACTCGCCGAAGCGGCTATTCTTGCCAATGTGCCTTTGCTGGTGATCGGCAAACCCTATTCGGAATCTGACCCATATTATCTTCGCTTTTTGGATGTCGTTCATCGATCCAAAGGCCTCGTCACTCATGAATCAAACATCACCGACCCTCAGGTGCTGGCCCCAATCTTGCAGGCGTGCCGGGGATTTGTGCTTCTGAGCACAATGGAAACCCAGAGCACGGCGGCCTTGGCTGCTGCTGCCGCAGGATGCCCACTTTTGCTATCAGATCTGCCTTGGGCGAGGGATACCTTTGGTGACAGGGCTTTTTATTTTGAAAAGTCCAATTTTACCCTTGGGAAGCTCGCTGAAAAACTAATATGGTTTTACGTCCAGCATCCCAAACATTCTTCCAACTTCCAGATCCTAACATGGAGAGATGCCGGCGTTCAACTAAGGGAGATTTATCTGGAGATCAGTGCAGCCTAGATTTTCTCTTTCTTTGAAATGATTTCAGATATTTTCCTCAACTGATTTGCATCTAAATTAATTTCAGCTGCTTTAACATTTTCTTTTAGATGACGAGCACTGCCTGTGCCGGAAACCACAGTCGATACACCCTTGATAGAGCTTGCATAAGCAATATAGAGGGAATGGGGGAGAATTTTCAGTTCATCGGCAATTTTGGTCAAATGATTCATGTTTTCTCTCTGGGAGGCCAGCCGCCCACCGGCTAAAACATGGTTTGCCATGACGCACATCTCACCACGGGATTCAAGCACGCGGGCAAGGTGGTCAGGCGGGCTCACGAAAGGATTGATGCGTGTCTGAAACACTGAAAATATCGGGTGGTCGCAGGCTTCCTCAATTAATTGGATCGAATCACTCGATATTCCAGCAAGTCCAATTTTTCCCTGCAACTTCGCATCTTGAAGAACATTCACAAGCTCTTCATTTTTCCACACTGGTTGAGGTGGGTTATGCAGAAAGAATATATCAATTTTTTCCACATCAAGCCTGCGAAGGCTCGCATCGATGCACTTTGCAACATATTCAGCATGAAAGTTCTGGGGCACCCCGAGCTTTTGAAGAATCTTTTTTGATGGCTGATTCAGGATATCGAATGGGGCGGGAAGCTCCACATAAGGATAGCCGACTTTTGTAGATATGTGGAAAAAACCACGGTGGTCCTTTAGAAGACTGCCGATGAGTTTCTCGCATTGGGCTGAGGCATAAGAATCCGCTGTATCAATAAGGTTGACGCCTTGTTCTCTTGCTGCGTGGAGCAGTTCTCTCGCTGCCTGACGAGTATAGCCAGCCCCCATTGACGCAAGGCGACCGGTCCCAATCGACAACGCGGAAACATTTATAGAGCCAAGTTTTCGTGTGGATATCATTTAATGGATTCTCTTTCTTGTTTTATACCATGATCAACAGCTCTGTTCCCAGTATTCAAAATGACTATTATCTGCTACCAAACTGAATTCTCTCATTCCGCTGCCCTCCGGCTATCCCGGGATCAGCTTTTCCCTTTTCGCTTTTAAATTTCTGATTTCCTCGCAATGCCTCCTCTTCGTATCGCCGCTCTCCTGACCTGCCACAATCGGCGGGAGAAGACCATCGAGTGCCTCCATGCTCTTCGCGCCCAAGTCCTGCCTGGATGGAACCCGGAGGCAAGTGGCAGGTGGCGGGTGACGGGTACTGAGCAAGAAAGGAAGAACCAGGAAGCAAGAGTATCAGGCAACGAGAGCAACCCGCCGGTCTTCGATCCCAGTAACTCGCCACCCGCTTCACACCACTCCCCACCCAATCGATACACGATTGAAGTTTTTCTCGTCGACGACGGTTGCACCGATGGAACAGGAGACGCGGTTAGGAAAATCTGGCCAGCCGCCAGAATTATTCAGGGGAGCGGAAACCTTTACTGGTGTGGAGGAATGCGCGTGGCATGGGCAGAGGCGGCAACAAGCAATCCCGATTATTTTCTGCTGCTGAACGATGACACTCTCCTTTTTCCTGACGCACTGGAAACCCTGTTGAACCTTGTTCCCTCCCTGGAATCTCGGGTGATTGGAGTGGGTGCCATTTGCGACCCTACGACAGGCCTGTGGACCTACGGGGGCACTGGTTGTGAATCATCCTTCAACCCGGCGGGAAAATCTCCACGTTACTGCAAGACCCTCAATGCCAACTGTGTGCTCGTGCCATCGAATGTTTACCAAGAAATTGGCATGTTTCATTCCATTTACACACACTCCATGGGTGATCATGATTACGGATACATCGCATTCAAAAACGGGATTCCGATTCTTGAAACACCCCAGTTTGTGGGCCAATGCGCTCGAAACCCCGTGGCAGGAACCTGGAGGGATACCTCCCTGCCGATCCGACAACGATGGAAAAAGATTCTTGGCCCCAAGGGACTTCCGCCCAAGGAATGGATGGCGTTTTGCCGTAGAAACTCAGGTTGGAGGTGGCCCCTGATTTTTGTATCTCCGTATTTAAAAATATTTGTTGGTCGTGATTGAATCGAAATATTGAGTGCTTTTGCGTTGCTTTGTGTTGTTATACTGCGCGCAACTGGTACCTCTAACCCGGTAATTTTTTCCTCAAAGCATCCTTCTGACATGGAAACGCCCAAGATTGAACGTATCCCCGAACTCGCGGTTGTCATGCCCGTTTACAATGAGCAAGCCTCAGTCCGGAAGGTGGTCATGGAATGGTTCCAAGAAATTGAGAACTGGACCGAACATTTCATTTTTCTTGCGATTGATGATGGATCGAATGACTCGACTCTGAAAATCCTGCAACGACTTCAATCGCAATTGGGAGATCGCTTGGAGGTGATTTCGCGTGAAAATCGCGGCCATGGGCAAACCTGTCTGCAGGGGTACCGAGAAGCCGTCAATCGTCACATCCCATACGTGATGCAAATCGATTCGGACGGTCAGTGTGATCCACAGTATTTTTTTCGCTTTTGGAGAATTCGGGAGAAATATGACGTGGTGTATGGATTCCGGTATCGCCGTGACGATGGCATCAAACGGGTGCTGGCGAGTTATGTTCTGCGCGCAACGCTTCTAATTTTTGCCAGGACATGGTGCATTGATGCGAATGTCCCTTACCGACTTATGAAGACAAATGTCGTGGAGAAGATCATTTCAAAGATTCCCCAAGAGTTCTTTTTATCGAATGTCGCTTTGGCCACTCTTCTGCGTCGGTCAGGGTGCCGGGAGGGGGTTGTTCCCATTCGTTTCCGCGAACGCTACGGAGGAGAGCCAAGTGTAAGACTCTCAAAATTTGGAAATAAAGCAGGTGAGCTTATTCGCCAGCTTGCGACTCTTCCAAAATAGGCATTTCAAACTTGATGACCTCAAGGACTAAATTTCTATCCACAAGAAATGAGCTGGCCATTTTGGCTCTCATTCTTCTGATCTTTTCTGCGGCTACGCTCATCTCGCTGGATGGGTTTCCGGTTCACATTGATGAGGTTGGCTACACCGACCCGGCTGCAAGCTATGTTCTGGGTCACGGCTTTACATCTGGGGCGTGGTATGGCCAAAACCACAACGAGTTTTGGTCTGGAAACGTCCCGCTCCACCAATTTGCTCTGATCCCATGGTTTCAGTCCTTCGGGTTCAGCCAACTGGCATCCCGATCAATCAATGTCCTTTATATCGTGTTGAGCTGCCTCCTCCTTTGGGATGGACTGAGACGGAGCGGATTCCTGCACGAACCAATGTGGAGACTCTGCTTCATTGGGTTTCTTTTGTGCAGCTATAGCGTCATTCTCACCCTTGCCTATGGCAGACCGGACGCTATCACATTCATGGTTGCGAGCGCAGCGTATTGGGGGCTTTGCTTGAATTGGAAAATAGCGCGTCGCCTGGTCCTTGCGATCTCGGGCTTTGTAGCCGTCTGGGCGGGACTGCAGCTTGTAGCCGTCTTGGCATTTGCTGGGATTGTGGCCGTTGTGGTTTGGCGGTGGCGGTTTCTTCCTGAGGTAATCTCTTTGGGCTTCGGAGGTTTTCTAGGAACCCTAGCCTTGGTTGGATATTTCGGTTACCACGGCACTCTGGATGATTTTATTGCTTCAGTTCGAGGCCACACGGCTGGTCGGAGCGACTTGCAAGGAATGTCTTTTTTCAAACTTCGGCATCGCTTGGGCGGCTTGAGCGACCCCTCCTTAATCCTTGTTGGCGTCGCGATGGTGATTGCGGCGATTGCATGGTTTTTTAACAAACCACGACTAGAAAATAGATCAGTTCTCCTGGGATTTATTGGCCTTGTTGGTGTCCCTGTATGGATGGCTGTACTTGGCGTATTTCCTCAGTATTACGCTTGGTTTGCGATCTTGCCGGCCACAATGGCCCTCTTCCGATTATACGATCGCTCAGCCCTCAAAAAAACGGCTTTCTCATTGAGTCTAGCCACGGTTATTTTGGCCGCGCTCGTTGGATTTCCACGTGTGTTCTTCAATGTGATGATGCATCGATCAGATCAAGTGAATGAGAAGTCAGAGCTATTTGTTAAAAGCGTTTTGCGCAGTGACGATTATGCCATCATCGCGAAGCAGGCGTATTTTGGCACCAAGCCCCTTGCAAAGAGAACTTTTTATATTCAGTGGTATATGGATGCGATCACGGATGAAGATAAAACAAATCTGTCGGTTGCCATCATGGACGAAACAACCTTCCAAAGGCTCAGCCCAGAGTTTGGTGGAAAATGGCATCCCACGGGCGAAAGCATTTCCCTTCCTCAAAGAAATTTGCTTCGGTTCCCTTGGTCGGATTGGTTTGAAAAGAACCCAGTGATCCCGCTCCATGTCTACCGGCGAGGTTGATCAATTGGCAGGCCCGTTAATCATTTCCTGCAGGAAACAATCAACACGCTGGAGGTACGTTGGCAGGTAGTCGAGACACTGTTGCTTGAGAGCTTCAATTTCTTTTGGAGAGGAAGCCAGGCGAAGGCATTCGGCAACAGCCTCCTCAGGTGTGGCGGTGACGAATCCACCAAAAGACCGAACCAGGTCTGCTGCTCCAGCCATCTGCGTGGTTATGACTCCCATGCCATTGTTTATGGCCTCAAGCAAAACAAAACCATATGGCTCAAGTCGGGATGGTAAAACCAAGAGGTCATGAGTTTCAAAGAGCTCCATTTGCTGAGGCGAGCCTGAGCGAATGTCTCTTCTGAAAGTGACCCCATCTATTTCCATGTCTGGCGCTTGAGGGGAGACGAAAGTCAAACTGGCTCCCTGTGGGGGATTGTCCCGCCAGGCATCGAGGAGGAGATCGCCCCCTTTTCGTTTATAATCCGCCCCAACAAACAGCACGCGAATTGACCCGCTCACGGGGAGGGACTTGGAAGGGTGCCCTGGAAATGGGAGGGGGTAATCACAGGGGAGGAGGCGGGAACCTTGGCATCCATAATAATCTGCAAAGGCTTTCCATGGGGTGTAAACGGCATCCAATCGATGGAATGCCAGCCGATACAGCCAGTCATAACAGAACCCAAAAAATCCTCTCAAGCCGAAGGGAAATGTCTCATTTGAGTCAATAATTCCGACCCATCGGGCTTTTCTTGGGAATGGGAGGAGCCCGGCTATCAAGAGAGGAGCCCGATGGAGACAAATCATGGAGACCTCTTTTTTACGATTGGAGAATACAAACCCAATTGCTTTGATCAGTCGAACAAGACCCATTCGCTTGAGACCAAAATCAAGGTGCAAAACCTTGACAGGCTCCAAAGCGCGCACGAATGCTTCTGAAATGCTTCGCGTGCCGTGGTCGGCCACACTGCCGAATACCACGACACGTCGTCCAGATTTCATTTTTAGGGAAGGTAAGTTGGTCCTACGAGAGGCATCATGAGATTATGGCTTTCAGTGCCGTCTTGGCGAGTGAAGAAATATCAATAAACATCAAATTATCAGAGATTGGAAAGCGAGAACCGACTCGACAAAAACTGTCCCTTCTCGTTTGATCGATTGTATGGGCGCATATTCCTTTTCCATTCCTGTTGAGCTACTTCAATGTGCAAGTGAACATCTCAATTGTCAGCTATTCATAGAAACTGGAACGTTTCATGGCAAGAGCAGCATGCTGGCAAAAAATGTTTTTAGACGTGTTCTCACTTGCGAATATTCCAAGGAGATTCGTCAGATTGCCCTGAAGAATTTCAAAAGCACGCCCGGCATTGAATCATTTCAGAACGATTCCCCCAATTTTCTTCTAGAACAAAGATCTCAGTATCTCTCAGAGCCAACGTGCTTCTGGCTTGATGCCCACTGGTGCGCCAGCTCAATTGAGGTTGGATCACCTGGTCAGACAAGAATTTTGGAAGAGCTTTCCGCAATTGGGAGTCTCAACCCGTCATCAGTTATATATATCGACGATGCCCGCTACTACATGGCACCCCCCAAACCTCCGAACGAGTGGAAATCTTGGCCCGATCTTGAAATGGTCATTAAGGGGTTGACCAATACCAGCGATCAGCACTCTGTCATAATTTATAATGACGTGATTTGTTTCATTCCAAACGCTCATAAAACCAAATTTGTCGAACAATTGTTTACCACCTTGGTTGATCCATCAGAAAGTCTTAGTATGATCAGCTTACTCGGAAGGAAGATGATAAAAAAATACGCAACATCACCCGGCGAACTCGTCCGAAGGATTTTTCGTTAGCTCGGCATGACAAATCCAACGTATGCGATTGTTTCCCCATATCAAGGGGTTCCTTTAAACTCTGTTGCAAAACTGAGTTTTGAAAGGACGGCCAAGCTGATGGGCAATCATCGGTGGATTTTTGCTTTACCAACCGGCACGGATCTGACTCCTCTGAATGACGTCTGCGGCGACATTGAAGCACGTTTCTTTGACCCGGGATACTTTGTCTCAAAGCGTGCCGCTCAGCTTTTTTATATGCACCCTCCCCTTTTCGAGGCGTTCTCGGATTTCGATTATATTCTCATTCACCAGCCTGATGTTTACATCTTTGATGATCAATTGGATTACTGGATGAACTACATGGCGGAAAATAATTATGATTACATTGGTGCCCCATGGTGGAACCATGAATGGCTACAGTTTGCCAAAAATCCACTTTCCCGTTTACCATGGCATTGGCTCCTCAACAACAAAGTTGGAAGTGGTGGGTTTTCCATACGCAACCCGAGAAAATTCGCAAAAATTGCGCATAAGAACCTGAAGCTGATAAAGAAACTATCAGCTTTTGTTCCTGAGGATATTTGGTGGTGTCAGTTAGCTCAATGGTTTGGAGAACCAATTTCCCGACCAAAGCCAGAAATTGCAGCCAGTTTTGCCTTTGAAACCCAATGCATAAAGTGTCTTGATATTAACGGCGGTAAACTACCGTTTGCAGTCCATGGATGGAATCGTCACGATTGGTCGTTCTGGAAAGGAAAAATTCCAGGCGTAGATACGATCTATGACGAATTGGCTAAACAGGGCGTAAAACAGCTTTGATTTTCACTTTTTTAGCCATTCAACCAATATAATGAATAATCCAAGAAGCAAGCAATGCGTGAATCACTCATATGCATAAAGTCGCATTCATACAAAATGCCCTCGCTCATTATCGGGTTCCATTTTTTCAATTGCTTCGTGATCGATTGAATGATGAAGGGATTGAACTAAACCTTCTTATAGGTTCTAATTTCACGGGTCACAATATCTCAGGTGACCTAGACTGGGCGGATAAAATTCCTGTAAATCATTTTCGTGGTTTTTGTTGGATGCCTGTTTTGGGGAAATTAAAGGACGCTGATCTGATTATTGTCCCCCAAGTCATGAAACAGCTGTGGGTATATCCCATTCTTCTTCGGTATTGGCTGCGTCAGCAAAAAGTTGCGTTCTGGGGCCATGGAAAGCTTTTCTCAGGCGGCCGTGGAAACAGAGTTGAGGCCATGTTAAAACAAGCTATCTCTGCGCATTGCCACTGGTGGTTTGCATACACTGAATCTGTTGCATCAGTGATTCGTGACGAAATACAGTTTCCTAAAGATCGTATCACTGTGTTTAATAATGCGATCGACACGCGCACGCTATTGAATCAAGTCGTTACTGAAGCTGAAAAGGAAGCTGTTCGTAAGTCACTAGGTTTCACCTCAGAAAATATAGGAATCTTTGTTGGTGGAATGTATCATACTCGCATTTTGACAAAACGTCTTCCTTTTCTGATTTCCAGCTGCATTGAAATCAAAAAAATAATTCCCGACTTTCAAATGATTTTTGTTGGTGGTGGTCCTGAGCAATGGTTGGTCGAGGAAGCTGCCGCGGCTCATACCTGGATGCACTATGTCGGCGTAAAGAAGGGCATGGATGCCCTCCCCTATTGGGCTGTGGCAAAAGTGAATTTGAACCCCGGTTTGGTGGGTCTTAGTATCCTGGACTCCCAAGCCCTCGGTGTTCCCTTGGTCACATCTGAGGTTCCCTATCACAGCCCCGAAATCAGTTATCTGGCATCAGGTGTCAATGGCTTAATGGTTCAAGATCACGACCAGCCGAAGGATTACGCAACAGCTGTCGCCGACCTTATCTCTGATGAAGAACGCCGTCTCCACATGGCGGCAGCCGGCAAGAAGTCTGCTGAAAATATCACAAATGAGGCCATGGTTGAACGAGTCACCCAAGGAATTCTCTCAGCTCTGGCATGCCCTCTTTCAGGATAAAGATTCCTGGATTCGATATACTACTGGAGGATCTCTTGAAACTGCTCCATACTTCTATCAATTCCGAATGTCCAAATACCTACAACTCTTCTCATAAATGCTATAACAATGAATTGGAAAATTAAATGGGCTTTATCCGCCGCCCTGAGTTCAATCCCGTTCTCAAGTAAAGTTTACGATCTGGCCCAAAAGCATTGTACCGGAAATTGGCGGCGAGATATGAGACAAACAATGTCCGGACCAAACAGTTACTCAATGCATTTGGACGTTTTTGAAAAGTATTGGGGCGATATTGGGCAGGCCAAGTATTATGAATTTGGGGTAGCAAGAGACCTCTTTAGCAATATTTTAAACTATTGTTACGGAATGGATAATCAGCTCGCCATCGACTTAAATCCGCTTGCACGTCCCGAGTTAATCAACAATATATCCCACCAACTGTCTCAAATTGATCATCCAAAGTTCGTGAGGTCTCCTCCGAAGGAAGTTGGAAGTGATTTTGAGCGCGAGCTGCTCGAAAATTATGGTATCGACTATCGTGCTCCCTTGGATGCGCGGCATGTTGATCTCCCTGACGGCTCGATTGACCTCATCGCAACAACAAGTACTTTTGAACACATCCCCAAAGATGTTCTTTTTGATATATTGCTCGAATGCAGAAGATTATGTCATGCAGGCAGTATCATGAGCGTGGAAATTGACTACACAGATCATTATTACCACTCTGACAAAGGTATCACTCCCTACAATTTTCTACAATTTTCGAGCGCTCAATGGGAGGTGTTTCATATGAAGCACAATTTCACCAATCGCCTCAGGCATTCAGACCATCGTGAGCTGATTACAAAAGCTGGATTCACTATACTTGAGGAACAAACGGTCACGCCTCCACGGGCTGAAGAGATGTTGGCCTCTGTCCCACTCTCAATTGACTACGATAAATACGACAAAAATGACCTAATGATCACATGCGGGCGTTTCGTGGCGCAAAAAACACAGTAGAAATTGTCAATTAATCCCCAGTGTATCCACATCGTTCCTGGGTGATTCTCTAGATGTTATTGGCTAGTCTCACAGCCAGAACTCCAGTCATGAATGTTGGATTTGCCTGGCTTGAGGTTGGCAGCACAGATCCGCTGCACACAAAAAGGTTCTGGCAACCCCACACTCGAAGGTTTCGATCAACAACGCCTGAGTCTGGGGAATCCGCCATTCGCGTCGTGCCGCTTTGGTGAACGCCATCTTTGGAGTTCTGCCGAATCTGGTTCCTCACCTCTCCAGGGGGATACCAAT
The DNA here is from genome assembly GCA_041749815.1 of Terrimicrobiaceae bacterium. Lineage (GTDB taxonomy): Bacteria > Verrucomicrobiota > Verrucomicrobiia > Chthoniobacterales > Terrimicrobiaceae > JAJTZA01. Next base: position 8,157 of record JBGTAR010000187.1, on the reverse strand, counting down.
ATTCCAGATGGCCACATCCGCACTTCTGCAGCCAGTCATCGAGGATCTTGTGCGTGCGAACCACAGACTCAACATCTTCATCAGCATAGGAGTAGTGGATTTCCAATGACTCCCCATCTGAGGCAAGTTGCATGCGATTCTCGCGACTTGGAACTTGCTCTGAATGGAAATGAAGAGCATAGCGGTTTTGAGGGTTATAAAGGAAGATCTGGGGAAGCTTTCTCTCGACGCAATAGCGGCGGTAGAAAATCAGTGCCGGCGTTATCACGGATACTGGCAGTCCCTTAATAACATTCCAGATATGTTGGGGTAACTTGTAGATCTTTCCTTTGGTGATTGAATTGGCAATGGCTCGAGGAGCCAGCTTACTTCCAATTACTGGGGTAATCATTGCGAGGTAGAACATGGAAAGCGCCCCGCTTCCATGAATTGGATCATGGTATAAAGGATTATCCAGCCAGATGGCCGAATTGAGCAGGTTTTGCTGCTTTAAAACCTCGGTTGAGAGCTGGAACCGACGACGAACGTAGATATTGTCCGGGTCTTTGAGTAGGCCATATTCCGTTTTTTTGGGATCCCCATGGAATTGCACGGATGCAATTTTCCCTGACAAGTGGCCTTGGTAGTAGCGGCCAAGCGAGTCAGGAGGACTGTCCAAATTTGAGAAGACCTGTGTGTTGCGGAGGAGGAGACGTGTGGTTTCTTGGGTTCCAGCTGCTATGACAAACTTCCCTGCATTTATTGAGAACTCCCGTTTGGACGATCTTTCGCGAACTGTTAGGCTGCCAATGTTTCCATCCTTGCCGGGAGTGGCAAACGTCCTTGCCTCAACACCAAACATCACGCTGATATTGTTACTATCATGCAATTCTTGGCTGTATCGCCGACCGAATCGTGTGGGCATGCTCCACCGCTCAACAACCGAATCCAATATATCACCCTCAACGAATCCCTCAGCAATACGTCCCCTGGTCCACGGGCTCCCTGATGAAAGCTGAAATTCCGGCTGTCCGCATTCAAAGTATTCACACGCTATTCCAAGATATGGTTTGCACTCTGCCAATAGATCTAGACTCCAAGTACAGCCGCCCTGGACAATCTCCCGCTCTATAAAATCAACTTCATCATACATCACACACCTTCCTCCCCACGTTGCAGAGGTTCCTCCAAGCCCTTTGTTTGTGCATTCATAGGGCTCGTGATGATTTAAGGGATTCGCTACAAGAATACTGTCGTCCAAGTCATTTTTATGAGTTCCTTGCTCATCACCATATTCTAGAAGCAAAACCTGATGATTTTTGTTAAGGCGAGCGTATTCGAGGGCAAGTATCAATCCTGCAGGACCGCTGCCGATCACGCAGAGATCATAATCACTTTTAAGAATGTTCACAGGTAGTATAGTCATTTATCTGTTACAGTTAATATCCATATAGACTATAGCGCAGGACATTAGTTAGGATCAGTTGATATTGATTGTAGATCCATGCCACAGGCTTCTCTTCAGAAATAAAAACATCTGTCACGTCAGATTTTCTTTCAGAGAATGCCCTTTCTGTCCCATCGCCATGCGATAGGTCTGTTCAAGGGTTTTTGCGTAGGATGTTTCCGAATAGGCCATTTGAACCCGGCGAACGGCATTGTGGCCAAGTGTCTCAAGCAACTTGCGGTCATCATCAAGCTTAAGAATGACCTCGACCATTTTTTCGATGAAGGCATCCGGGCGAGAGAGGGGAATTCTGATTCCACAATCCTCGGTCACGATCAGGTTGGGGCCTCCGCAGCCCGCAACGATGGGAGCACAACCATTCAGCATGGCCTCGAGGAGGGAAACAGGCGAATTGTCCCTCAGACTTGGCAGCAAGTAAATATGAGCCTTCCGCACCAGGGATTCATATTCCTGGCGGGGGGGGCTCTCGGTGAGTTGGACCGAGTTCTGCAGCCCCATGCGCTGCACCTTACCGCGAAGAAATTCGGCTTCGGGCCCTCCCATACAAAACCGGTAGGAAATGTTGCGTCCCAGATTGCTAATGCGCTTCATGGCATGCAGGACCAGCAAGACTCCCTTGCGTCCCTCCAAGGTTCCAGCACCAAAAAGCCGCAGGGGACCTTCATACCGGTTGGGCAGAGGTTCTGGAAACGATTGGAGCATTTTTTCAGGGAAGCTTGTCACAGAAAGCTCCACAAACTTGGTCCCCGGCCCTGCCATTTTTTTTGTGATTTGACCGGTTTCAGGCGTCGAGACAAGGACAACGGATGAATGGTGCACAGTATCGATGACATTCTGATCTCGGGCGGAACGCCAGTTGGAGACCACACGGAGAAGCTCGAACGCAGCCGAAGGGAGGCTCAGGTAGGGTAAAAACCTCAAATCAAATTGTTCTCCGCCACCAATCGGACCAAAGACCAACGGAATTCCGAGTTTCCAATAGGGCACGCCAACCCTCCACGTCGCAAAGGTCACATGATGAACAAGATCAAAACCGACCTCCGAATGAAGTCTCTCCGCCACGGGCCATGAGTCTGCAAGGAACCGCCGATAATATGGCCACTCGCTGAGTTTTGCCCGCATGGCATTCTTGGGTTTTTTAAAAGATGGCCCCGCATAAAAAACCTTCACATTACCAGGAACGGCACCTGATTTTACAGCACCCTCCATTCCTTCCCGGCACCTTTCCGATGTGAGCAACCAAACATCGTGGTTGCGGGCCACCATCTGCATCGCTCTCCACCCAATGGTGTGCTCGGAGACCCACTCGGGGTGGCAGGCATGGGCAGTGAGCAGGACTTTCACAGGATGGTTATGGATGAAAATCGATGAATCGCAAAGGAAGATGTCAAATGCGCAAAAGCCGACGGAACTGGATCGGTATCACGCCGTGGGGCCACCTGTTTTTGCTGCATTTTTCCGCTTGGTGCCGGGCTCCCATTCGTGCAGGTAGCCGCCTGCCAATTTCTTGACCGAGTAGGAATCTTTGACGATGCGACTGTTTTGATGACCTCCCTCCCATGTTGTCTCATTCTGCATGACAGTTTTTATCCCGGCCTGAACACTTTCCGCATCCGTGCCTGTCCACACAATGTCCAGACCTTTGGATTCGAAATCAACCAGCCCGGGACATCGAGAGAAGAGGCAAGGAACCCCCGAAGCAAGCGCCTCGACCGCCGCGAGCCCAAAGCCCTCGAACAAGGATGGCATCGCGTAGAGATCTGCGGCGTGAAGGTAGGCCTTTACGTCCTGACTCGGACCGCAAAACTCCACTTGACCCTGTAATCCCACACGATCCCTCATCTCCCGATCCGGGGAATATTCGTTGCCAACCTGAAGGTATTTGATTCGGGGGTCTCCAATCCGGGCCACGGCTTCAATGATGGAGCCATAGTTTTTTATCTTTGAACCATTGCCAACACTGACGACTAGAATCTCCTCATCCGCGATGTGCAGCTTTTTGCGGGCCTCAAGGCGCTCAGACGGCGCGGGTGGTGAGAAATTCTCAGAATCGAACCAATTACGAAGGAGGGTGGTTGGATTTCCAAAACGGCGAATCTCATTCTCCTTTACCGAATCGCTGATGGCGACCATCCGGCACCCCATGGCTCGAGCCAAGAGGCGCTCAAAGCGTTTCTGGAGCCTGACGCGTCCATCAAATAAAAAATTATTGTGGATGGTTCGAAAGCAGCGGGCTCCCGTGAGACTCGCAAGCACACACGTGAACAGACTCAGCCCCTCGCCATGAACATGCACAACGTCGGCATGCTGTGTTTTCAAAAACTTGAAATATCTGGCGAGCGAACCAGGAAGTTCCTTTCCCCGGCCCAAAGGGAGGTGATGGATCGTAAAACCCGCCTTTTTGAGTTCCGGGGAAAACTCACCAATGCGCGAAGCGGTGGCCACCACGTGGAGATCACACCCCGCGTCAATCCATAGCGGAGCCGCGAGTTTTAACATGACCTCTGCTCCCGAGGGACGAAGTTCCTTCATGATGTGGATAACCTTCATTCAGTTTATTTGTAGCTCCAAGAATCAGGAGGTTGTTTTCAAGCTGTTTGAGGGATTGCATGGAATTCCTCTCGAAGGCAATGAAACCTGAATCTTTCAGGAGGACTCTATTGAGCCTCGTAAAAATCTGCAAACCCACAAAATGACCAAACTGTGGCGGGTGGCGGGTGGCGGGTGGCGGGTGGTCGCCGTGGGCGGGAATTTTGAATGCGAAGTTTTGAATTTTAAACGGGGAACCGCTTTGTTGAAGATTGGAGATCGCAGTTGGAAGTTGGGGTAGAAGGAAGGAATCGTACCACTGATTTTCTCTGGTAGAGGCTTGCTCCGGGTAATTGCCGGGCGGCGAGGGCAGCCACTTGGTCGATTAGCCGAAGGCTGACCCGTCGGGCGCAACGGCGGGGAACGGCGGGCGTCAACTGATATGGTCATGCTGCCGATGGCGGAAAATACCCGAGTTCCTTGTCCCTCTTTTGACAATTCCTCCAGTCCTGATAAGCTCCCCGCAATGGATCTTCCGAAACATGATGTGGCAAAAAGCGTTAAATTCCTTGCAGACGACCCTGATCTGCTGCTTGCCATTGTCTTCGGCTCGGCGGTGCGTGGCGATCTGCGGCCCCACAGCGACATTGATATTGCCGTCTATCCTTGCCACACCATGGATCATCGCGAGCGTCAATGCATCGCCGACAAGATTGCAGAGGCCACGGGAAGAAGCGTGGATTTGATTGACCTCTCGACCACAAACGGGACTCTCCTGCGACATATTCTTCACACAGGTATTGTCGTTTTTAATAAAGAGGACGGCCTCCTGGGAAACATTTCCCAAAAACTCCTCGCCTGGCAGGAGGACTTCGAACCGCTATTGAACCGTATTTTGAAAGCTCGCTTACACCGATTTATTGCTCCTGCCCATGCATCGTGACATTATCATGCGAAAGCTCGACACCCTCGCTCGATGTGTTGCGCGAATTGAGGAGAAACGACCGGATACGGTGGAAACTTTAATCCAAGATATCGACGTCCAAGACATCCTCAGCATCAATCTCGAGCGGGCCGTTCAGGTATCGGTGGACATCGGCGCGCATCTGATTGCTGATTTGTCGGTCCCACCTCCAGATAGCATGGGCGAAATCTTCATTATCCTTTCGGATCAAAACATTCTGTCATCCGAAACAAGCTTTGCTCTTCGCAAGGCCGTTGGTTTCAGGAACCTTTCCGTTCATGCTTACGAGAATGTTGACTGGGAAAGGGTGTTTGAAATCATCCACTCAAGGCTTAATGACTTTCGGAAGTTTGCTGATTCGGTAATTGTGCATATGAATACCCAATCCCCAGGGCATTGATCGACATAATCCCACGACTCAAGAGGCAAGACCAATGGATGCCCAAGATGATCATCGCTGCACTCTATTGGAGTAATTTTGAATTTTGAATGCGAAGTTTTGAATTTTAAACGGGGAACCGCTTTTTTGAAGATCGGAGATCAAAGTTGGAAGTTGGGGTTTCCGGTAACGGGTAGCGGGTGGCTGAGTTGCGGGTGGCTGAGTTGTCAGGCCGTAAGCTTTGCGTAGGCGCAAGGGGGCTAACCCCCAAGTGGAAGTCGCAAGCGAATACGATTTTGGGTGACCGTGACAATGGCTCCTCTTGTGAGTTCATCCCCATGGTCTTGGAGAATCGAGAGGATGACTTGTCCCTGCACTTTTGAAGGAATTTCCGCAAGCCGGATAATTCCCGCGTGACTCAAACCTTTCAGAAAGACAAGCTCACCAAAATCTTTATCGAGAGTAACAAGGACCCGCCCTTGTTCTCTGGCAAGATTGAGAATCTCGTCATCGCCAGGGTCTGATGGCATGTCCCCAGTCCATAAGACATCATGCCCTCTCTGATGAATTTCAAGTTTTGCCCCGCCCCAAACGCAGGTATCCAAGAGAAGCTTCACGCAGCGGCAGGCATAGGAAAGGGCATAAGCGTTTCAACCGAAACCGCCGCACGCGCATATTCCAGACAGGCAAGCACGTCTTCACGCTCCAACCAAGGATAGCCTTCAAGAAGGGTTTCCACGGCATCACCAGCCGCAAGTTGTCCAAGCACATGTTCAACAGCAAGCCTGCGGCCACGAATCGTGGGTTTGCCCCCAAAGATCTTTGGATCAAAAGTAATGCGTTCAAATAATGATTGATTCATCTGATTGGTAAACCTTACGGCAATCAATCTTCAGCTGCAAGGCAGGTTTGGTGCATGTAGAAATTTAGAATGGTGACCGCTTTGCGGGGTCTTGCAACAGTCGACCGGGTTGCTTCTCGGCCGAGGATCGGGCCAGTATGGCATGAAAGTCCGCATCAAGCGTAACAACCACGCGTTCATTTTTGGCACTGAATTGAAGTATCTCCACGTCACTTGCCGAAGACATTCCGATATCACCTACGTGAATCGCATCATGTCGGCGTTCCGCGAGCAATCGAGTTGCTCCGCGAGGTAACCCCCCTGATCAAGCAACCAACGCATCGACAACAGCGTCAGGAAGCAAAAGAGCTGCATACCGAAGAGCTTGGCGTACATCCTCGTCATCAATTTCTGGAAACTCTGCCAATCTCTCAGAGCGGTCAGGATACATGGCGGCAATTTCGACGACCCTCCGCACCGTTAGCCTGGACCCTCGAAGACATGGCTGTCCATTCATGCGCCTGGGATCGCACTCAAGTTCGTTCCAAGGAATCCACCAGGTGATTCTACTTCAGCGCTCTGCAAAATCAATTCTCCATGTTTGTGGAAGCGCTTTGCGAAAATTGATGGAGCAACCAGGCGGCGAGGGCAGCCGCTCGGTCCATGAGCCGAAGGCTGGGCCCTAGGGCGCAACCCCAGGGAGCGGCGCGCGTCAACCAATATGGTCATGCCGCTTGCAGCGGGGATGGTCAGGGAAATCCGCAACCCAGGGGCTGATTGGCAGGATATTTTTCGCACTCCTGAAACCCGGATGCCTGTTGGTCGCGTGGGGCAACGATTGGCTCGATGCCAATCGGGATGGGCCAATGGATGCCAATTTCGGGGTCATTCCAGTGCAAGACTCTCTCGTGCTCGGGGAAATAATAGTCGCTGCATTTGTAATGGAAGTCGGCGGTGTCGCTGACCACCAGAAATCCATGGGCACACCCCGGCGGAGCCCAGAGGCGCTCGTGACAAGCCGCCGTCAAGAGACGTCCATCCCATTTGCCATAGGTAGGAGACCCCTCTCGAAGATCCACAACCACGTCGAAGATCGCCCCGCTGGACACCCACACGAGTTTTCCCTGCGCGTGCCCGCCGACCTGATAGTGCATTCCGCGAAGGACATATTTTGAAGATCGGCTGTGATTGTCCTGCACAAAGTCCACATCCAAACCAATTTCCCGGAAGACCTTTCGATTCCACATCTCCAAAAAGAAACCACGACTGTCGCCGTAAACCGTCGGCATCATGAGCAAGGCTCCCTCAATTTTTAGTTCTTCAACCCTCATGACGCATTCCTTTCGATGATTTCCAACAAATATTCGGCGTAACTGGATTTTCCAAGCGCCGAGGCCCCGGCTTTCAGCTGCGCGACAGTGAGCCAGCCTTTTTGAAAAGCAATCTCCTCCAAACACGCGATGCGCAATCCCTGCCGCTTTTGGATCGTGTGAACAAAATGGGCGGCCTCAAGAAGAGACTCATGGGTTCCTGTGTCCAGCCAGGCCGTTCCACGCCCAAATCGCTCCACATGCAGGCTGCCGTCAGAGAGATAGCAGCGGTTCAGATCGGTGATCTCCAATTCTCCGCGGGGGGAGGGCGCAAGGGCTTTGGCAAAATCCACAACCCTCTCATCATAAAAATAGAGCCCTGGAACAGCCCAACGGCTTTTTGGATTTGTGGGTTTTTCCTCCAGAGACAAGGCCCGGCCCTCCCGGTCAAACTCAATGACGCCGTATGCTGAGGGATTGGAAACCTCATACCCAAAAATTGTGGCTCCGCGTTTTAAGGCATCGGCTTGGGCCAGGGTGCGTCCAAATTCGTTTCCAAAGAACAGATTGTCACCAAGAACCAAAGCGGACGGAGATTTGCCAAGGAAGGTTTCTCCAATCAAAAATGCCTGCGCCAAGCCATCGGGTTTTGGTTGTTCGGCGTAGGTAAATTCCACGCCGAATTGC
>JBGTAR010000186.1:0-2881 GCA_041749815.1 Terrimicrobiaceae bacterium | reverse complement strand
GCAGTTCCCCACGGAAGAGGATTTTGTGGCTCAGTTGACTGCGGTGGGTCAAACCCCTGAGAAAGTGGCAACAGCCCTGAAAAAACTTCTTCAGCAACGCAAGTGGGTGGAAAGCCAGGTTGGCGATTCCGCCGATGTGACCGACGCAGACATTGCTAAATTTTACGAGGAGAACAAACAGGAATTTGAACAACCCGAGCAAGTGAAGGCCAGTCATATTCTGTTTTTGACCAAGCCTGACGACTCGGAAGAGGCATCCAATGCGCAACTTGCAAAAGCCAAGGAGGCCGCTGCCAAAGCCAAAAAAGGCGGTGATTTTTCAGCGCTTGCCAAAGAGATGAGCGAAGAGCCCGAAGCCAAGGAATCGGGTGGTGATCTCGGCTTCTTTTCGAAGGATCGGATGGTCCCCGAGTTCTCGGAAGCGGCCTTCCAACTCAAAGCCGGCGATATCAGTGAACCGGTTCGTACGCAATTCGGCTGGCATGTGATCAAGGTTGAAGAGAAGAAGGAAGCGGGCACATCGTCTTTGGAAGAAGTGAAACCCCAGCTTTCCGCTTACCTGAAGCAAGACAAGCAGCGTAAAGCGGTGGGCGACCTGATCTCCAAACTCCGTGCCGACGCCAAGATTGAATCGACTCTGCCTGCTCCTGACCCCGCATCGCCGATCCCCGGCAGCATGCCATCGTCCGCGGAATAACCAACGCCACAACAAAATATCCCTATGCCACTCTCTGTCGGTACTCCCGCCCCAAAATTCACCCTCAAAAGCGCTGGCGCTGAGGGCTTGGAAGATTTCAGCCTCGAATCGAGCTTCGGGAAAAAAGCGACCGTGTTGCTATTTTTTCCGTTGGCTTTCACGGGAGTCTGCACTCAAGAATTTTGTGATTTGACAGCCGGACTCTCCGCTTTTTCGGATCTGAATGCTGAAGTTGTTGGTGTGAGTGTGGACAGCCCCTTCGCTCAGGCCGCATGGGCCAAGCAGGAAAAAATTACGATTCGATTGGCCAGCGATCTGAACAAGGATGTGACCAAGGCCTATGATGTCGTTTTTCCAGGGCTTGCCGGAATTGGTGATACTTCCGCCCGGGCCGCTTTTGTCATCGATAAGGAGGGCGTCATCCGCTACAGCGAACAGACACCGTCACCCAAAGAACTCCCCTCCTTCGATAAGATCAAGGAAGTCCTCGCCACGCTGAGCTAACCCGGACAAACCACAAGTGGCCACCCCATCTTGCTAACCATTTGGCCGCCAGCGGTTCCGGGCTCCCTCACCGTATCGCCCTGGATATGCCTCGGTCGCCCAGACCCACTGGCAACCAAAGCGTTACGCAATCTGAGGCTCCCCCCTGTGATTTGTCCGGGCTAAGTCACATCATCGTCGCACCCATCTCGGCCAAGGCGCTCCGTTCGCCTTTGGTGAGACAAATGTGAGCAGTGATGCGTTGGCCCCGGAGTCGGTTGCGGGTATAGACCAAACCATTGGATCGGCTGTCCACGTAGGGATTATCGATCTGGCCCGGGTCGCCGACCATGACAAGCTTGGACCCTTTCGACATGCGGGTCACAACCGTTTTGGCCTCGAGTGGTGTGAGTTGCTGGGCTTCATCCAGCACAAAAAACCGATTTGGAATGGAGCGTCCACGAATATAACACAGGGCTTCGATTTCAAGGAGGCCCCGTTCAATGAGTTGTTCGTAGGGCTTCACTATGGGTTGAGGTTGATGCGTTGGCACCGGCACATGTTGGGGCCTCTTACGATCTGAAGCATTCTTGGGTTTGCCCTCCTGTTTGTTTTGGTTGATGGGTAGAAGCACCTCAAACGCATCATAGATCGATTGAAGCCAGGGGTGCATTTTCTCGTTGAGAGTGCCGGGTAAAAATCCCAGGGTGTCTCCCATGGCCACCACGGGACGACTGACCGTCATTCCATTAAACTCTTTCTGAGCCGTCAAATAGAGACCCGCTGCGACAGCCAGCAGGGTTTTGCCAGTGCCGGCTTGTCCGTAGCAGGTGATCAGGGAGATTTCCGGATCAAGCAGCGCATCCAGAAAACATTGTTGGCCGGCATTCGCCGGACGAAGATCGATGCCTCGAGGCATTTGCAAACTGGCCGGAAGTTCCAACCTGACCAGGAGCCCATCGCCAAGGTGACGGGCCGGCAGAAATTTGTGATCTTCCGTGGAAAGCATCACGTATTCATTGATTTCCAGGGGACCTGTCCGGGAGACGGGCAGTTCAATCGATTTGGAACTTCCAAATCGCTGTAATTCGTGGGCATCCACAGCCACCGAACGGATGTCATACCCCTCAGCATCTTTGACCTCCACCTTGTCATTCAAATAATCCTCGCAGTTCAGCCCAATGGCCATCGCCTTCAACTGCATGTTCAAATCCTTGGTGACAAGAGTTGTGGGGTGTTTGCTGGTTTCATGGAGCGCCAGGGCCGCAGCCATGATGCGGTGATCCATCTTGTCCTCATCCGGAAAAATATTGCGAAACCTCTTCATCGCCCCCGCCAGGGTTGGTCCCTTCAAGGAGTCTGCAATCAGGATTTTGACCAACCCGCCGCCCGGGGTCACTGCGCCTTTGGTGACACGTTCCGCATGTTGACCAAAGATCTGATTCAAAAACCGGTGAACGGTCCTCGCGTTGGCTCCCCGCTCGGTTTGCTCGTTTTTGAAACGATCCAACTCGGAAAGAACCTCCACCGGGATGTGAACGTGATTGTTCTCAAATCGGTTCAGGCTGTGCGGGTCGTGGAGAAGGACGTTGGTGTCGATGACGAAGTTTTTGATGGTTCCCTTCGGGGCGATGCGTTCGCCTTTTTCCTGCGGGTCAAAAAAGACGGCCTGCTCTTCGGTCATTTCCATCGGTGCGGGTC
>JBGTAR010000185.1:0-6290 GCA_041749815.1 Terrimicrobiaceae bacterium | reverse complement strand
GTGACGGTCACAAAGGCCTGCGCTCCGCCCAGAGCAAACTTCCGGGCCAGGTATGCCAGCGTGTCCTCGAAACAAATGAGTGGTCCGATTTTGAAGGGTTTTGATGCCATCTGGAGGACGGAAGCGGTGGGGCCAAAATCAAAATCCTCCGGAACAAGATCGCCAACGATCCATGCAAAGACGGGAAAACTTTTCCGCAGGGGCACGTATTCGCCGAAAGGAACGAGGTGCATCTTGTGATAAATCTGCGCATCCGTTCCATGATTGGTCAGCAAAACAGCTGAGTTAAAATCCCCGCGTTCTTCGTAGTGTACTGTGCCAAGAAGGAAATCCCCATCATGACGTTCCGCAACGCCACGAACGGCCTCCCACGTTTTTTGATTCAGAAAAAGCGGTTGGGGGGTTGCTGCCTCGGGCCAGATAAGGAGGTCGGGTTGTTGAGCAAAAACAAACTCTGACAGACGGGCATGCAGGGCAAGGATCTCATCCTCCTGGGCGGGGTCTCGTTTTTCTGAAATGGGCACATTGGGTTGAATCGCCCCAAAGCTCAGATCCTGAGATTCCGGTGGCGGAGTGAGAAGAACGCGGGCCCCGTAGGAAAATGCGGCAGCGACAAGAACAACCGTCAGGCTGAAATCGTAATGAGCCCGCATCTTCTTGCGCAGAATCTCCATCCGCAATCGGGCGACGGTGATCACAGCCACCACGTTAACCATCACCAAAAGAAACGAGACGCCAGCCACGCCGGTGATGTCAGCAAATTGGATCATTGGCAGGTTATCAACCAAGGCAATGCCGAGGCCATTCCAACCAAACCCCGAGAAGAGGGTTCCCCTCACCCACTCGAGAGCGACCCAGGCACTGGCTGCCAGGACCGCAGCAAGAAGGTTCGAGCGACTGCGAAACCAAACTGGCAACTCGTCGTTCGGGCGGGGTCTTGGTTTTGCCACCAGCCCGAGAAACACCGTCCAAATCGCGGGGTAGATGGCCAGGAAAGCCCCAAGAAGCAACCATCCGGGAATTGTCACAGTCCACAGCCAATGCAGGCTCCCAATAAAATATCCCAGCCCGCAGACATACCCGAGGAAAAACAATCGAAGGCTCCGATGACGGGCGGGCGGTTCGGAAAACCAAACCGCGGCAATCAGTGGGGTGAGGGCCACCCAGACGAGGGAGCCCAAGCCAAAGGGCGCAAAACACAATGCCAGAAGCAGCCCGGAGAGGACTGCGGCTCCCCATGGCCAGGCCTTTTGAAAATTCACTGCCAAGGGATTTGTTTGGAGCGGGCTTCGTTCAGCAGCAAGGGATTATTCCTTGATCCTTTGTGGAGGATAACGAAGGGGCTGGAACGGTTGGGGCTCATCCCCCGTGGACCAGTAGACTTCCGAAATCCGTGCCCAATCCGATCCCGCATCGGCATACAATGACCCATCTTTCAGCCTGAACCGGATTTCTTTTCTTAATTGGTAACTGCTCGCCGAAGGATCGGAACCAAGTTGGGGGATCCGGATCCGCACATGATTTTGATCAAGGACTTGAAAATGCACAAACGAATAGCTGTTCGTGGGAATATCTCCGGGGGTCTCCAAAGCCTGCAGGGTCAGAAAACTCGAGTTCCCGACCCGTGAAATCCACGCCTCAAAAACATACACTTTGGTCAGGGATTTTTTTGTTCCCAGTTTTTGCACGTTCACCCAGTAACGGTCTCCGGTTTTGGGACTGACGGTGGCTTTGTGGATAATGCCTTTGGCGTCCTTGTATTCCCAAACGCCCAGCAACCAGGAATTGAGGTCCTTGGACGGATGACTGGTCAGCGGGTGTTCAAAGTTGCAACCCGCCAGCAAGGCGAGGGTTGCGATGACAATCAAGGCGCGTGTTGTGGTTCCCATAAATCAAACCCGAAGCCTATATCCAAGTTCCTGCAGGAATCACACTGTTTTTCTCAATAACCACCAATCCGTCCCTCACATAAAATCCATCGCCCTGCAGATCCGGGGACTTTCCATGGGGGGAAATCACCACCCGATCGCCAATTCGCGCGTTTTTATCGATGATGGCATTTTCGATGTGGCAATCCTTGCCAATCCCAATCGCTGGGATGCCCTCAGGGTTTTCCTGCATCTCGGATTCATAAAAATCCGATCCCATCATCACCACATTTTTTAGGGTGCTCCCGGGCTGAATCACTGATCGAAGACCAATCAGGCAGCGTTCCAGCGTGGAGGAATCAATCAGGCAGCCATCGGCGATGATGGCTCGATCAATTTTTGCGGAACGAATGACGCTGGCTGGCAAGAACCTCGGATGGGTGTAGATGGGAGCTCCGGGCTCATAGAAGCTGTAGGGCGGGTTGGGTTCTGTGAGGTTCAGGCTGGCTTCAAAAAAAGCGCGAATTGTTCCAATGTCCTCCCAATATCCCTGGAAAATATACGATAACACTTTGTAGCGACCGATGGCGCCAGGGATGATGTTTTTGCCAAAATCCACAAAGTCATTGTCCAGGCATTCCTCGAGCACATGACGCTTGAAGATATAAATCCCCATCGAGGCTTGGTAGAGGTCAGCATCCGGTGGGTGGCCGATTTGAGTGAGGAGGTCCTTTGGGATGCGCAGGCTGTCGAGTTGCTCCTCGTCTTTTGGTTTCTCGACGAACCGCACGATGCGGCGATTGGCGTCGGTCTCCATGATTCCAAAACCAGACGCTGCTTCCCGGCTCACGGGGATGGTGGCAATCGTCAAGTCGGCATCATTTTCGACGTGTTGATGGAGGACCTGGCGGTAGTCCATGCGGTAAAGTTGGTCACCACTCAGGATGATGAAATAATCGTAGGGACGCTCCAGGAAGTATCGAAGGTTCTGACGGACGGCATCGGCCGTGCCCTGATACCATTGCGCTCCATCCGGGGTCTGCTGGGCGGCCAGGATCTCAACAAAACTCGTGCTGAAATTGTCAAATTTGTAGCTCGCGTTGATGTGGCGGTGCAGGGAGGTGCTGTTAAACTGCGTGAGCACATAAATGCCCCGGATTTGTGAGTTGAGGCAGTTGCTGATTGGAATATCAACCAGCCGGTATTTACCACCAAGCGGCACGGCAGGCTTGGCTCGCTCCTTGGTGAGGGGGTAGAGACGCGATCCTGCACCACCGCCCATGATGATCGCCAATGTTCGGTCAATGGGTAACATAAGAGGGAGGGATTGCACAGATGCAGCTTGATTGCGGAGCGGCGGCTTGTCACGCTTCAAAAACTTATGTGTGGAATTGTTGGTTATGTGGGCAAGGCCGAGTGTTCTCCCATCCTGCTGGATGGGCTTCGGCGACTGGAATATCGGGGATATGACTCTGCGGGGGTTGCCATCCTGAATGGCGATGGCATGCAGATTCGCAAGGCCGTCGGGCGCATCGCAAACCTCTCCCATGTGGTGGCTGAATCCCCGGCCCATGGAAGGCTCGGAATTTCCCATACCCGCTGGGCCACCCATGGCAGTGTGACCCATGAAAATGCGCACCCTCACTTTGATGCCTCCGGCAAACTGGCGCTGGTTCATAATGGGGTTATCGAAAACTACCAGGTCCTGCGCGAAGCTCTTCGCGAGCGGGGTCATGAATTCCACTCTCAAACAGACACCGAGGTCCTTGCTCATTTGATCGGAGAGGCCTTCGATGTGTCCTCCGCAAAAACCGCTGACGCTCTGGTGGAAGCTGTGCGTCACGCTCTCAAGCAGGTCATCGGAACCTACGGAATCGCAGCGATCCATGAGGATGTGCCGGGTGTGTTGGTCGGAGCGCGTCGGGGCAGCCCGCTTGTGATGGGTGTCGGACGCGGGGAGCATTTTTTGGCCAGTGATGTGAGCGCCATCGTGGCCCACACCCGCGAGGCGGTGTACCTCAATGACTACGAAATTGTGGCACTCACCGAGGAGGGGTTTGATATTTCCACATTGGCGGGGTCGGATGCCAGCTACCAAGTCAGCAAGGTCGAATACACGGCGGAGGATGTTGACAAAGGCAAATACGCCCACTTCATGCTCAAGGAGATCTTCGAGCAGCCAAACACGGTCCGTGATGCCATGCGCGGAAGGCTCTCGCTGGAAGAAGCCACCGCAAAGCTGGGTGGATTGGAAATGACCAATGCCGACCTCCGCTCGGTGGAACGGATTGTCCTTAGCGGCTGCGGAACAGCCTTCCACGCGGCGATGGTTGGGGAATATCTGATCGAGTCGCTAGCCCGTCTGCCAGTGGAATGCGAGTTCGCGAGCGAATTGCGTTACCGCAACCTGCCAACCACGCGTGACACGCTGGTGTTTGTGATCAGTCAGAGTGGAGAAACCGCCGACACGCTTGCCGCCCTGCGGGAAAGCCAACGCAAAGGCCACCGCACCCTCGGCATCTGCAACAATGTCGCCAGCACGATTGCCCGGGAGAGCGATGGTGGAGCCTACATGCATGCCGGGCCGGAAATCGGAGTGGCCGCCACCAAGTCCTTCACCTCCCAACTCACCATCCTCACCATCCTGGCACTCTTACTTGGGCGCATTCGCTATCTCTCTTTTGCCGAGGGAATGCAGATCTTACGCGAAATGGAGGCCCTCCCTGACAAAATTGCAAAGATCCTTGAGCAGGAGGCACACATTGCTTCCATCGCCCGGAAATACGCAAAAAGTTCCAACTTTCTTTTCATGGGCCGCCAGGCGAACTACCCGATCGCCCTCGAAGCCGCGCTCAAGCTCAAGGAAATCAGTTATATTGCCGCTTCCGGTTACCCCAGCGCAGAACTCAAACATGGTGTCATCGCCCTTGTGAACGAAGAAACCCCTTCGGTCTTCATCGCGCCTGATGATGCCGTTCGCGAAAAAAACCTCAGCAACATCGAGGAAGTCAAAGCCCGCAAAGGCCCGGTGATCGCTGTCGGAACCGAGGGGGACGAACACCTTGCCCAACTGGCCGATGACACGATTTTTATTCCGAAGGCTCCTGATTATCTGACACCAATCCTGAGCGTCATCCCCCTTCAGCTCTTCGCGTATCATATCGCAGTGACCCTCGGTTGTGATGTGGACAAACCTCGCAACCTCGCCAAAAGCGTGACGGTGGAGTAGAAATGGAGCCCAACAGGATCTTGGTGCTTCAGCTCAAGCGGATCGGTGATCTTCTTTTGACGACACCAGCTCTTGCGGTTTTGAGGGAACGTTTTCCTGCTGCCGAAATAACCCTGCTCACCGAAAAATCCTGCGCGGGAATTTTGCCTGCCATTCCAGGGGTTCGTGCTTTCGCGAGAGGCCAGAAGGGGTTTTGGAAGGTGGCCGTGTCGGGGCATGACGTCTGCCTCGATTTCACGGGCACCGATCGATCCCTGCTAATCACAACACTCTCGCGCACCAGGATCCAGGCCACCTTTTCCCGATTTCAAAAGAAATTTCCCCACCGGATTGCCTACACCCATTTCGTGGATTCTTCGGTCAGAAACCGTCACACCGCCGACCATTACACGGACCTGCTGGGGGTTTTGGGAATCCAACGTGACAATGAACCACTCATGTTGGAACTGCCGCAAAGCGTCATTGCCTCCGCTTCGGCCGTCGTGCCCCAAGAATCCTACGCCGTGATCCATGCGGGCACGGCCCGCCCTGAAAAATATTGGCTGCCCGCGCGCTGGGCCGAGGTGGCTGCATCCCTTTCGGAAAACCATCATTTGCAGATCGTCCTCACCGGTTCAACCGACCCAGCGGAGATGTCCCACCTCGCCTCCATTCGCAAAGCCCTCCCTGACAACGTTGTCGTTCAAGACCTCTCAGGAAAAACCGGCCTCCCGGAACTCGCGGCCGTGATTCAGGGGGCTTCCCTTTTTTGTGGCGTGGACACGGCCGCCATGCATCTCGCCGATGCAGTCAGAACCCCGACCATTGCGCTTTTTGGTCCCACCAATCCCTACCACTGGCGTCCCCGACACACCCGCGCCATTGTTATCCGCCCCCACACGACCCTGCCCTTCACCCCAGACCAAAAAGGCGGTCCAATGTCAGAGATCTCTTCCGAGCAGGTCATCTCAGCAATTTTCCGACTTTCCGTTTTGGGCGATTGACAGCCCCCTGATGACCACGCTTAGATGGCCCGGTGAAAATCCTCCTCGCTTTTGGTATCGTTGCTGTCTTGTCCTCCTGCACGACCTTGGAAAATCGTCGTGACCTCTATTCTCCTCAAAAGGTGAATGGTCCCTACACGCGGGCTCTCAAGGATGGCATCCCCCAACCGGAGCCAGTGTCAGGCACCGTGACGGTGACTGTTGAAACCA
>JBGTAR010000184.1:0-5675 GCA_041749815.1 Terrimicrobiaceae bacterium | reverse complement strand
GTAAATTTTACCAGCCAAAGCAAGCGAAGCATTGATCCCCATGATCTCAGTGGCTTCGGGAATGATAACATCAAGGCCATAATAGAAGTTGGCCGCATCATCATAAGTTTCCGGCGCATAATTGCTGTTGATATTATCTCTAAACTCCACTCGGTACGTTCCAGCGCTTAATCCTCCAATTCGAAAATGTCCCAAGGCATCAGTGAACCCGTTTCCGGCAAAGCTCCAGGACTCCTCTGCGGGATTTGATTTGAAGATCAAGACATCAATGTCTTCCAGAGGGGAATTCCCGTCCGGGCCTGTGACCGTGCCGGAAATATGGGAGGCATCCGCCAGTTGCGCATCGATGCCTGTGATGGCGCTCTCGTGTTCGACTGCAATATCCTGCGCTGTAAATAAGGTTTCTGAGTCATCGAAGAATTCCGTGGCATATTCCCCACTGGCAGAATCGTTGAATTCGAGACGGTAGGTGCCTGGCGGAACGTCCAAACTGTAGTTTCCCAGTTCGTCCGTCGTGACGTCGGTCTGAAACATATATGAAAAATATGGATCCGTAACGATGCGGTAGGCGGTGACTGTGATTCCTGCCAGAGGCACTGTTCCATCATTGTTTGCGAGGTGCCCGGCAATCGATCCCGCCAAGGCAGGTGTAATATTCAGTAGAATACTCCCTTGTTCGCTACGATAACCATACACGGCGATTCGATAGGTCGTTCCAGAAACCGCGCTGAGAAAAACTCCGCTTTGGTTACCCCCATCATATTCGTCGTTGGATGCCACCTCATTCAAGGCTCCCAATGTGCTTCCGGTCCAAACGCTGAGCATGGTGTCAAAATCGCTTCCCAGCGTGTCGATTTGAACAAAACCGGTGGATGCAGCCGTCCACTCAAACCACACGGAGGACTCCGCCGCACTAAAATAGGGGAATTCGCCTCCCTCGATCGTCGCATCAATATTCGTCCCAGCTTGGGAAGCGGGAAATCCTGTGATCACGACAGGCGCCGAAAACGAGTCATTGGCTGGCGCCGAATATCCGCTGACCATAGCTATCAGAAGGAGAGCAAAGGATAAAACTAGGCACAAAGGTTTCGATGCGGCTGGCTTTTTCATAAGGTCATAAAGGAGTGAGTTTGGTTTCTGAGAATAGGGAAAATCTCCAGCGAGCACCTACACGATCTAAGCAACAGGTTATTATGGAGTGGGTCTTAGCCTGTCAAAGAAATAATATACGTAGACCTGCGCCCATATTCCCCTGAATAGAAGCTTGATAAAGGAAGTCAGTCGAATGCTACAACCGACCAAAAAACGCTAAGAACACCGACACCGCGGTGGTATTTCCCACTGGGAAATCCTCCTTATTGTAATGGCTCTAAGGGTTCACCCAGGCTGCCCGTAATAAGCCGTGCTGCCGTGTTTGCGGAGGAAATGTTTTTCTGCAAGGTAGCGGGGGAGTGGGGCGGCGACCGGGCTGATTGCCATCGTCTTGAGGGCAAGGTCCGCGACAATTTCGAGGGCCACTGCGACTTCAACCGCCTTCTTGCCGGATGAGGCCCAAACAAACGGCCCATGATTTCGGACGAGGACAGCAGGAATATCCGCAGGGGATTCGAGATCCACGGTTTCGAGGATCATCTTACCAGTTTCCCATTCGTATTCTCCGGAAACTTCCTCAGGGGTGAGGGATCGCGTCACAGGCACCGGTCCCCGGAAATAGTCGGCATGGGTCGTCCCAAAATCTGGCAAGGAAACTCCAGCTTGGGCGAATGCTGTCGCAGAGCGTGAATGGGTGTGAGCGATGGCACGAATCCCTGCAGATAAAAATGCGGCGAGCAAGCGTCGATGAGTGGGTGTGTCCGAAGAGGGGCGTTTGTCCCCCCAGACAATGTCACCTTCCAAATTCAGGAGAACGATATCCGCTGGGGTGAGAGCTTCGTAGGGCACACCACTGGGCTTGATGGCAAAGACCGAAGAATCGGCATCGAGCACGCTGATATTTCCAAAAGTCAGATCGATCAATCCGGCTGCTGCCAGGTCGCGGTTCGCGGCACAACATTCTTCGCGCAGGGCTTCATGGATTGTTGAACTCATGCTCCCAAAGTTGACTGATAGGAGACCTCACTCCAACGCAGTTCTTTTCGAAACTCTCGTACGCGGGTTTCTGAGTCGATCACGGCAAGCTCCACCCCGGCAATTTCTGCAAAATCGGAAACATGTTCTGTGGTCACGCCATAACTGAAGACGGTGTGATGGGCTCCCCCGGCATAGATCCATGCTTCGCAGGCGGTCTTGAAATCTGGACGGCATTTCCAAACAGCACGGGCTACGGGCAGCTTTGGAAGGGGCTCGGGCGGTGTGATGGCATCAACCTCGTTGACGATCAAACGGAATCGATTGCCGAGATCAATGAGGGATGTGTTGGTGGCCGGTCCGGCCCCGGCATCAAACACCAAACGAACAGGATCGTCTTTTCCACCAATTCCCAGCGGATGAATTTCGCAGGTGGGTTTGTGTGAAGCAATTGTTGGGCACACTTCCAACATATGCGCTCCAAGCACAAGGTGGTTTCCGGGTTCCAGGTGATAGGTATAATCCTCCATGAATGAGGTGCCACCAAGATCCCCTGCCAGAATTTTGAGAGCTCGTAAAAGGGCGGCGGTTTTCCAGTCTCCTTCAGCGCCAAATCCATAACCGTCTGCCATCAGTCGTTGCGCAGCGAGTCCGGGCAGCTGACGCAATCCGTGCAGGTCTTCAAAAGTTGTTGTGAAGCCTGAGTATCCGCCCTCCTCCAGAAAAGCCCGCAGACCGAGTTCGATTGCTGCAGAGGTTTCGAGGGAGTCCCGGTTGTCCCCTCCGGGACGGAGTGATTGGGAGAGGACATAAAGATCATCATATTCCACACAAAGGTTTTTGATTTCTGATTCCGAGACGGCAGCAATACGATGGGAGAGGTCGCCGATCCCGTGGGTGTTCACCGAAAACCCAAATCGAATTTCCGCAGCAACCTTGTCGCCATCCGTGACCGAAACCTCACGCATGTTGTCTCCAAATCGAACAAAGCGGGCTCCCTGCCAGGAATGCCAGGCATGAGCAGCGCGGGCCCATGCGCCAATGCGGCCCAAGGCCTCCGGATCACTCCAATGCCCGGCAACCACCTTGCGGCGAAGGCGCATGCGAGTGTGAAGAAATCCCGCCTCCCGGTCGCCGTGAGCCGACTGGTTCAAATTCATGAAATCCATGTCAATGCTGCCCCATGGCAGGTCCCGATTAAATTGGGTGTGGAAGTGCAGGAACGGTTTGTTGAGGACGGAGAGACCCCCAATCCACATCTTGGCTGGCGAAAATGTGTGCATCCAGAGCACCAGGCCAGCGCATGTTCGATCGGCATCCGCTTCTCTTAGGAGGTTTCGAATCGCCTCCGGGGTGGAAAGTACGGGCTTGGCAACAACCCGCAAAGGAATGTCCTCCGCCTGATCAAGGGCTCTGGCAATGGTTTCTGCGTTTTTGGCAACCTGCTTCAGGACTTCTTCACCATAAAGATGCTGACTTCCAGTAACAAACCAAAGCTCAGGGGAGGGATCAGGGTTTTTGCTCATAGAGGAATGTGATCGAAAGCCTCAACCTAAAGGCTGAGGCATCGATGATTGGAATTTTCAACATGCTCGCTCAGGAGATTGGCTGGCCATCGAGATGGCATCAGAACAATCACAGGCAAGCAGCCGGGATCCAGAATGTGGGGAGCAGGCTGACTAGCTGCCGGCGAGCATCATCCAGACCTGAACACCCAAAGCTGCGAGTGAGAGAATCAGGGCAATCGCGCCAATGACGGGACTGATTTCTTCGCTTGCGGCAGGTGATGGGGTCGGGGCGACACTAATTGCTGATGCACTCACAGATTTGGATCCTGATGGTGGTGGCTCCGGACGTTTCTGCAGCTGAACCGTTGCCTGAGGCAAAGGTGCTTTTGATCCAGATGGGACGGGTGATACTTTGGCCGTTTCTTTTTTGCTGGCCGCAGACATGGGAGCTGGCGCGATGGCCGGTGTGCTCGCAGGAATCGGAGGTTTGGGAGCAATGGGCGGGACGGCAGGACCTGAACCGGGAGGTTTGGGGGGCACCCCTGGTGCTGCTGAGCCCGGAGGCTTGGGCGGCTGGGGAGGAACTGCGGAGCCTGTCGACGGTGGCGCTGGAGGCTTGGGAGCTGATGAGGACGGGGCCACAGGAGGCTTCGGCACGCTGGGAGGTGAAGGAGGGGTCGGAGGCGCTCCTGAAGGCGTTGCCGCAGAAGGCGGCGCTGGCGGCATGGGAGGCTTCGGAGCTGAGGACCCGGGAGTTGGGGGTGTTGGGGCCGCACTTGAAACGGGCGACGCAGGTGCAGGGGTCGATGGAGCCGCCGGAGCTGCGGATGCAGGAGTGGGAGGATTCACGGATTTTGGAACACTCGGTGCCGGCGGTACAGGAGGACGAACCGGGCTGGTCGAAATCGGCGGGATCGATGTGGTCGGTGGCCGTGTGGGCGAAATTGGTTGAGGTGCGCTGGAAGGTGCTGGGACAGCGGCTTGAATGGGTTTGGGAACCACAGGAGCCGCGGGCGGAGCAGAAACCGTTGATGGCGGCGGGGGAGTCACAGGAGCCGCGGCCTTCGGCACCGGACGTGGCGGAAGGTTGATCATCGCGGTTTCACGGGGCGTGCCTCCGAGGGGCTGACCGTCTCTACGTGGAGGGAGAACGATCCTGACGGTTTCCTTTTTTGGCTCTGGCATGGTATGTTTGGTTAAAGCAGCTGGGGTAAATCTCTGATGAGTTGACAGTTATTCACAAATATTTTGTTGGTTGTCAATATCATCACTACGAACATTTTTCAGATTTTGTATCTGACTTTTTGATTTTGTGCAACGAAATGTGTGTGGAATTCGCTGCCAACGATTTTTGAGTGAACCAATCGAAATGCCATGGGGGCTGGTACCATGGGACTTGGCAGGCCGGTGAGCGTTGGTGCACGGTCGCCTCCGAAGAGTCGGGGACAGAAGGTCACATACAATTCATCAATCGCTTGGATCGCTGCCAGGGACCTCAACAACCGAGGTCCTCCCTCGCAAACGATTGACCTCAGATGGTAGTCCTCGCGCAAAATTTTTAAGACGGAAAGTAGTGGAACGGTTTCTGATTCGAACAGCCACAGGTCACAAAAAGCGGGGTACGAAGAGCGCTGCGATCCTGGCATCGACGTTGTCGAAAAAATAAGAAGGGGGGTTCGATCATTGCGGAAAACATTCAAGGTGTGATCAAGAAGACCCGAGTTGGAAACAATGATACGTAGAGGCTCGGCAGATTGATCTCTACGTAATCGCCGGGTTTGCAGGGCCCGGTCCGTGATCCCCATTGACATGGAATCTGAAGCCACGGTGCCTGCGCCCGCCAGCAGTCCATCGCCCATGGCCCGGATTTCGCGAAGACGTTGTTTGTCCGCCGGACTTGTGAACGTCGTGGGCGAGTTGCTGCGCGTGGAAACTTTTCCATCGGCTGTGATGGCAAAGTTTGCAATCACACGGGGGCGGACTGGCTGTTTCACCGGGGATTTTCGATCTGATCTTCCACCGCTTGAACTTCATCCTCAATGTCAGAGAGATGGATTCCCCCGGACGGCCGATAAAGAAAATAAATGATGCCGCCGATAA
>JBGTAR010000183.1:0-29432 GCA_041749815.1 Terrimicrobiaceae bacterium | reverse complement strand
AGTCCTCCCACTTGCGGTTGAATGAATTGCTTCCACTGATCCGCTCGGTGATCAAAAACCATGTGACAGGGATGTTGTGCTTCTCGGCTTTCTCGATCCACCACTCCAAGTCAGGGCCGGGATTGTCATCCACTGTCACACTTAGCGCCGCCAGTTGGTCACCTTTCCACAAACAAATTGAGGCCTCCCCGGGCTCCGCTGGCCAGACCTTGTCCGTGACCTCAAACCGTGGCTTCGGTTTTTCCTCATCCAGATTCTTGAGTTGCTCCTTCGCTGCATGAGTCGTGCCCAATACTGTGGTGAATAGGATGATGGGGAGAAGGTTTTTCATCAGGCGATCAACCTAAAATCAAATATGTGATAATTCAATAGAATTTCCAATCCAAGAAAGAGGAAGGGTGTGATGTCAAGGTGGGGCTTTGATGCCTCCCACGGGCGAAATCATATCACCCCGGAAGATCCAAGGATCGGCAGCAGCAAAATAACAAGCGAGGCTGCTGTTTCTGCCTGGCAGTTAAGCGCGTCGACGACGGAGAAGGATGGGGATCAAGCCGCCTGAGACGAGGAGAACGACTGTGCTGGGCTCCGGGACGGGCGTCACATCGGCCCATGTGTCTCCCACCCGGAATGCGTCCACCGTCCACTCGGTGTTCGCTGAAGCCGAGGTGTTTTTAATGGAGTTGAGCAGGAGACGCTGAACAGCCACACCGGACCCGGAGCCTGATCCCGTCAGGGAAAGACTGGCCATCGGTGCCGTTGCGGCCCCGAGATCAGCACTGTCGGGATTCACCCAAAAATTGACGGTTGAACTGGTGGTGCTGGAGTAGGAATAGGAAGCGACAAGGAGCATGGTCTGGTCAGCAGAGAATGCTGTGCCAGCGTCTCCGCCAATGAACATCGTCGAGGCATTTGTGCTGCCCCGGAAGCCCGTGTTGACGCCAATATTGTATTTGGTGGGATCCACAGTGTCGGTTCGAAAGTTCCAGCTTGCCACGGCACCGTTCCCGGGTGATTCGAGGGTGCCGTTGGATAACATGATCACAGAACTCGTGGCACCGTTTGCCAAATTTCCAATCGTGTTCAGGTTGAAGAGAAATGAGTAATAGATGGTGGTATCCACCTCGAGTCCTGTGGTGCTGAAATTTTGGTAGTAACGCTGATTTGCAGAACCATCATGGCGCCAACTTCCGGCAGTTGCAGGTGCCAACCCCGAATAGGTTAAGTTCGTGGCTGAGACAAAGTCGTCATTGGTTCCTGTTCCGGTTGTCCATCCTACGGGGAGAGTGCCCGCGGCGTTAGGAGGAATGGCAAATTGATCTTGAAAGACAGGGGCCGCTTCGGAAGGGGAAGTGGTCATAAGTACTGTTGCGACCACCGCAAACATCACATTTGTGATTTGGAACTGAGGAAGTGTGCTCTTAACCGTGGATATTCTGGCGGGGAGGGGAACCAACGCAATCATAGTTAAACTTTACATCACCCATGTGATTTTTGTCAATAATCATGACCTCTTTCAATGATGGGGGGGTGAAATGAGACGTGGGTGAGGCAGAAAAAGGCTGGCGGTTCGAAGCCATCGTCTCCAAGAGGAAGTGGCCTTTCTCAGATTTCAGCGGGCCATGAGGAAGAAACCTCAATCACCCGTTATCCCCTGCTTTCGCCAATCCTTCGGCGCCTGTCCGAATTGCTGTTTGAAGCGGCGCGAGAAATGATAGGCATTGGAGAAGCCGGTTTGGTGGGCCACCTCGGCAAGGGAGAGGCCGGTTTCGCGGAGAAGTTTTGCGGCGTTTCTGACGCGGGTTCTCCAGACCACCTCCATCGGCGTGAGTCCCAGGTGGTCATTTGTCAGTTTGATGAGGTGGCCGCGACTGACCCCTGCTCTGTTGGCCAGGGCGGTGAGGGTTGTGTTTTCTGGGCCCAAGGATTCCACCGCGTTCTGAAAACGCCCGAGAGCCGGATTTCTCAAGGAGGGGGCATTTTTTGGCAGCCGATCCTGCACGCCGGCAGCAAACGCCCACATGGTGGCGATCACCAGGGAGATGATGGGACGGGGCTGTGACGGGTCAACCCTGCTTGCCAGACCGAGCTTGATGAGCGCCAGCGTGAGCGGCGGGCACTTTGTCGGGTGATGATTCGCTGCGGTGGGAAACGCCATGCTTGCTGGCAACACCCCGGGGAGCAACTGACACCAACTATGACGTGTTTCAATCTGACGGGAGAAAAGGAATTCCTCCCAATGTCCCGGGCCCAGAAGGATGCCCATGCCCGGGCGGAGATCCAGAGGGACCCCATCGACTTTGACAGTGGCCCGGCCGCGATGCACCACCATGAGCTGATGGTTTGTTTGCAAACGGGGACCATGACGCCCTCCCTTCCGATAAGTCACAATACCAAACCCGGAGGTTCCGCTGAAACGTTCCGTGCGATGATGAATCTCAGATATCTTTTTGGGACTTGCAGACATTTTCAAATACGATTTGAAGGCTATTGTTTCGCAGCATGATCACCGCCCAGGAATCCTCAAACAAAATCTCAGATATGCTTCCATTTTCCAGTTGGGAAGGGAGTCGACCGCCGGAGGGGTGGTTTTCCAGTCCCCTGGATGAAGCTGCGGGTTCGTTTTACAGAGAACAGGGGTTTCTTGTTTTGGATCGCGTGCTGAATCATGACGAAGTCAATGCGATCTCTGATGAAGCCGCAAAGATCTGCCGGAATGCGGATGGGCGGATTGATGGGATTGAGCCCGCTCCGGCGGACAGGACCGATGATGAGGTCATGCAAAACACACTGTGTATTCACTTCCCGCACAAGCTCTCCGGGCTGATGGCGAAGACGCTGTCCCATCCCCGTATTGTACAGGCTCTGACCACAACCATCGGGCCGAATGTGAAGTGCATGCAATCGATGCTGTTTTTCAAGGCGGCCGGGAAACCCGGGCAGGCCTGGCATCAGGATGAAGATTATATTCCGACGCGGGATCGGTCACTGTTGGGGGCATGGATTGCGTTGGATGATGCCACCGTGGAGAATGGGTGTTTGTGGATTATCCCCGGTTCCCAGAAGCCGGGAATTTTATGGAAACAGGAATGGCATGGGGACCGCAGTTTTGATTGTGCGCTGGAATCACGGGATTTCCCTTACTCGGCGGCGGACGAAGTGCCTGTTGAAGTGAAACGCGGGTCCGTGGTCTTTTTTAATGGATACACCCTTCACCGCTCTCTTCCCAATCGCGCCAAAAGCGGTTATCGGCGGGCCCTGGTGAACCACTACATGAGCGCGGAGTCTTTCCTGCCCTGGAGGCATACCGATCAAACCTCGATGGCCATGCAGGACTATCGGGACATAGTCATGGTTGCCGGTAACGATCCCTACGCATGGAAAGGCACTGAGAACCTTGCCAAAGCATTTGTGAGAGCGTCTGGCGATGGTGGTTGCGTGAGTTGGGGGACCAAACAACCGCTGCCCTATCAGGATGAGGGGTCTTAGTTTGCCGGAGATGAGGGGGCGCTCTCAACGGCTTCTTTGAGAACCGGCTTCAACGCCGCTGTCCAAATCGCGTAACCTTTTTTGTTGAGGTGGATGGTGTCTTTATACATCCCGGGATCAATCTTGCCCTCAGGTGTGAGCAGCGGTTTTCCCGCCTCGAAAAAAGTCACATGCTTGTCCGCCTTGGCGATTTCCTGGACTCTCTTGTCAAATTCGATAAAGGCTCCGGTGAGTTCAGCGCGATGGGGGCTGGGTTTGATGCCCATTATAACAATCGGAACATCCTCAAGATTTTTGCGGATCGTTTTGATAAAATCCGAAACCCTTCCCGCGGCCTGCTCCGGCGTTTGTTTGGCCGCAATGTCGTTTTCCCCGATATAGGTGACGATCAGACCTGGTTTGTACGGAAAAACGAACTCCGCCAGGTGTTCTTGAATGAGGGGAATTTCCGCCCCGCGAATACCACGGTTCACGACGGGGAATTCTGAAAAATCCTCCTCCATGGAGTACCACAGCTCGAAGCTGGAACTGCCCACAAAATGGATCCCCCCCTCCGGCGGTTTTGCTTTGAGGTCATTCGCCCTGAGCTCCGCAAGTCGGATTGCAATTTTTTGTGGCCCGGTGAGGCGGGGAGTGGCATTTGGGGCTGCGGGGGCCTCTGTCACCACCGGCTGGGCAAAAGCGCTGGATGCCAGGAGCCAGGATAGCAGTAGGGATTTGATCCCGAGGGGCATCAGTCTTTTATTTTTCAGGGGCCGAAGCTTTTCCATTGGCTCCAATACTCGGAGGCTTCGTGACGCCGATAAGAGCATCAAAATCCACATCCGGAAAAATGTCTTTTGGATAATAGGCACTGACGTCGGTCCCTGCGCCACGGGCCGGGCTGTTGGGTGACGGCCGGAAATCCAGTTTTTCAGGATCCACAAAAAGCTCGTCGAGGTTTCCGTTCTCCTCTTCGCCCTCTCCCATTTCCCAACCATAGCGCGATGCTTGGAAGTTGTTTAGAGCTGTGTAGATATTGTGGGTGCGTGTGAATTTGATATCGGGGTATTTGCTCTGAGTTGTTCCAAGCCCATCCAGAATATTGTTTACGACCACATAGGTTTTATCAACATCCTTGCCCAGACCGAGGGAAGAATTGGCTTCGGCATTCACAAAGGTATTATTTGCAAAAACGATCTGGCCCGTGGCCCAGGGTCCTCTCTTGGTGTTTGGCCACTCATTCACGTTTTTATATTTTTCGCCGCCATCGGTGATGTTGTTGAAGAAATAAAGCGGCCCGCTGTCCTGGAACGTGATGGGGCTCGTGCAGTTTGTGATGACATTCCCCGCAACGAGCAGGTTCTCCGATGCGATGTAAAAGGTCATCGCATTCGCATGCGTTCCGAGAACATTGGAGATCGTGTTATTCAGGATTTGTGAGCGCTTGCCGCCATACATGACGACTGCGGTTCGTCCGGCGTATTCCACATGGTTGTTTTGGATGATGATGTTTTCACCCTTCGTCACAAAAATCGCCCGATGGTCCTTGTTCCACAAAATCTCATTGTCCTCGACGATCGAGTCGACGGTGTCATCCATGTAAATGCCGCCATACCCCCTGCCACCCGACATGTTGTGGTGGATCAGATTGTTCTTCAGAAGGTAGCCACCTTTGGACCCAACGCCGCGTGTCGCTGTCGCGATACCGCACCCCCCCTGGTCATCCGCTCCTGCAAATTTCCGAATTTCAAACCCTTCGATGTGAATGTGGCTTTCCTTGCCCAGATCGAATCCCCGGTAGCGCACGGACTGTGAGATGCGGGCGTCCAGATCCGCGGGGGCAAAGGGCCACATCACGATGCGGCGTTTCCCTGAGGCATCCGGTTCACCCACCGAATACTCGCCCGGCTTGTCGATGACCTGAGGACTGTTATGGATCGCGAAATACTGGTCCCGCCCATCGGGATAGATCGCACTTTTGCCGATATCGGCAAAGGTGATCCTTCGTGTGGATGGGTCATAACTTTGAATTTCAAATCTGCGGGTGAAGTTTGGGTTGACCCAGATTAGCACCGATGCGCCCTGGTAATGCTCGGGATCATCCGAGGTGAAGACCTCAGGATCGGTGATGGACGTTGTGGTCAGGTTATCCGTGGTCACCGGATAAAAGGAATCCCTGCGATCGTGAAAAAAGGGATCCGCTGGATTGGGGTCCTGAGAAATGCAAAGAAACTCATCCTGTTTCGTGGCGGGATTGGTTTCTTGGAGATTCAGAAGAAACGGGGAATCGGCTTCCACCTCTGTGAAATACAAGTCTTTAAAATTCGGGTTTCCGCCGGCATCCTCCGCCGACTCACACTTTTTCCAGCCTGTCACCAACTCGGACCCATCCAGAATCGCGCGTCCTTCACCCCAGCCCGTACCACGGTACACGATCCGGTTGTCAGGGTTGCCGCTGGCAGGAATTTTTATCTCTCCTCGGTAGATTACCCCTCCACGAAATTGAACCACATCCCCGGGTGCCAACATCACAGAAGCGGCTTGACCACCGGCCTGTGAATCCCCCGGCGCATGCTTCCAGGCCTCGGCTTCACTTGTTCCTGATTTGCTGTCATCCCCCTCTGCAAAATCCACAAAATACTGCGCGGCTCCTGCGGGGGAGCGAGCAGCCATAAAGACAACAACAGAAACGACGAAACAAAGACGCGAGAACAGTTTTTGGGAGGACATAACGAATTTAGATAATAATCAAATCAGTGATTTATTCAAGGGGTTTTCAAAGGGAGGGCAAATCCTTATTCCCACATCACCTTCACCTCAGAGCCATCGATGGGAGCATCCACCAGAATGGTGTCTGCCCGGGTTTTTGTGGGAAGGCTCTTTCCATCATCGGTCGTTGCTGATGCGGTTTTTGCTCCAGGGGCTGGAATCACCACGGTGAGAGGCCCATGAAAAACATCTTTTGGTTCCGCTGTGCTGGTGACTCGAAAACGAACGCTGCGGTCATCCTTGTCAAGGAGCTCGAGAGTTGCATTTTCACGGGTGCGGACATAACGGCCCACCTCACCCAGCGGGGCCACCCAGAGAATGTCGTCCTGGGATTTGAGCCACTCGCAGTGTTCCCGAAAAGCGTCCTTGCTGTCAAAAGGGGTGTATCCGCCGACGATGGAATGAATCACAGCGGTGTGCCACTCTCCGGTGTTTGTGGCTTCAAGAAGCTTGGCCCGGGTGGCTTCATCGGACCAGGGACGATCGGGACGGTTACCGTAGCTGATCGTGCCCGTACGAAGGAAAAAGTGCTTCTCAAGAATTTTTGCTTTCACGCGAGGGTCTTTTGCATTGCTCCCACCTGGGGCCGCATACGAAACCGGCGTCACTCCAATCTGATCGATGATCATCTGACGGGACCCGTTCACCAATTGATCGAGCTGATCGTCGGCGACTTCATGCAGTTTGAATTTTGTGAACCCGTGCGTTCCAATTTCCTGACCGTCGACATGCATCTGCTTGGCCCGGTCCCACGGGATAAATCTCGCTGACCCCTCAACCCCTTCGCCCATGCCTTCGGGAATAATAAAAAATGTCCCCTTCAAACCCAAGGGATCAAGGATCTCCAGCGTGTCGTTAACCTCCATCAGAAAACCATCATCAAAGGTCAGGCTGAGAGCCGCTTTTCGGTCTTGAGGATACAGTGCGAGGGTGGGGGATGTCATAGGATTTGAAGTTTCGGACCAAAGGTGGGGGCTGAGGGACAATCCGATGAGGATTATGACGAGTTGGGTTTTCATTGGTAAGTGACTTTGATGTCTTCGACGCGGATTGGTAGGGATCGAGACTTCTCCATCTTCCCCAAGCTGTCAGATTCGGAGCAGCAACCCTCATCAAAGATTTGTCAATTGTCAAACATGTGATTAAAATACTGGAATGAGTTTTAAGCCTCCTGCCTGTGTTGCTGTTCGGTGTCCTGTGATTGTTGTCCTGGCCCTTCTCAGTGGATGGTTGTTGACCGTGTCGCAGGCGGTCACGAGCCCCACTTCCGAGGCGGGAGGACCGCGCAAGGTGATTGTGGGGACATCCATTTTTTCGGTGTTCGAGTCGCAGCGTCCATATGAGAGTTTGGAAAAACGTTTGGATGAGATTGGTCAGCGTCTTGGGGAAATGGATGTGAAAGCCCGCGCCGAGTATGGGCGTGGTGTGGATGTGGCGGTATTTCCGGAGTTGTCCCTGAATCGTCGCGGCCCAGGTGCGGAGTCAATTGTTGAGCGAGCCCTTCCCCTGGCAGGCGAGGTTCAGGATGCCTTGCGAGCCATGGCAAAAGCCCATCATACGTATCTCGTGGTGAGTTTCAATATGCTTGAGGACGACGGGAAACGCGTGAGCAATGCGGCCGTGGTTTTTGACAGGAGTGGCGATCTGGCTGGAATTTATCGCAAGGCGTTTTTGACGCCGAAGCCGGATGGCAGTCTTGAAGGCGGAAAAATTCCTGGCACCGAATTTCCGGTTTTTGAGACAGATTTTGGAAAAATGGCGGTGGCGATCTGTTTTGACATGGGGTTTGACGAAGTCATGCAAGCCTATGCAGACAAGGGCGCCGAACTGATCCTTTGGCCCTCCATGTCGCCTCAGACCTTGATGCCGCGATTTTATGCCAGAAAATATGGATTCCACATCGTCTCGGCCACGCCCCGTGACAATGCCTCAGTGTTTGATCCCTCGGGTCAAATCGCCGCACAAACCACAAGCGAAGGAGCCGTGGTTGCGGAGATTGATCTGGATTTTCGGGTTGTGCATTTTCAGCCAGCTTTGCGGGATGGGAAGGCCCTGAAAGAAGGTTTTGGCGACCGTGTGGGGGTTCGTTATTCCACCACCGAGGACACGGGGCTTTTTTGGTCGAATGATCCCAAGCTGCCTATTGGAAGCATGTTGCAGGAAATTGGCGTTTTGAGTGAGTCCGAGCTGCGCGGGGTGGCAAGAGAAAAACGGGACGCGGCCCTTGAGGCGTCAGATCCGACCGAATGATTGGGGAGGGGGCAGGAGATGAGGGCTCCTTCTGTTTCAAAGCTTCTTAAGGCAGTTGCAGAAACGGATCCAGTCGCTCGAGGGTTTTTGGGCCGATGCCTTCGACACGAAGCAGATCACGGGGCCTCCTGAAAGGCCGCGCCTCAATGATGCGATTTGCGGTGACCTCGCCGACTCCGGGAAGCAGCATCAGTTGGTCACGGGCGGCGGTGTTGGGATTGATTTTCTGGCCGGACAGGATTTGGGGGGCACTTGTCGCCATGCCCAATTCCTCGCTCTCCTGGCGCTCTGCCTGACGCTCCAGCGCAAGGAGGTCCCAGTTGGTCTTGGCCCATGCCCCCACCCCTCGCTTGGCTGCCTGAAGCTCAATGTCTTGAAGAAACGCCCGGTATTCTTTTGATGATTTTCCTGTGTGGGTTTCCCGGCTGACACCAAAAGCCCGGGCCAGGCCCTCACGAACCAAATGCTCGGAAAGGTCTTTCCCATTGGCAGTGGTCACAAAGGCGTAGATTCGCTTGTGTTTGCCGTCCCCCCTCGCATCAGAAAATGCCGTGTGGACAGAAAATGGAGCCTTCAGCGCCACGGCAACCTCCTCGGCAGCGGCCTGACCAAGGGCTTTTGCTGCGGCGATGGAAGTCTCGGGTTTTCCCCCGAACTCGGATATTCCAAAATAACGGCGTTGTTCCCGCAGACGCCTTGCATCGGTTTCGTCGGTGACGTGCCACTCGAAGCAGTCTGCCCCGTAGAGCCGGATGGTGTGGGTGTTGCCGTCCCGCGTCTTGATCTGAAAACTATCTCCGTCTGCCCATCCGGTGGGAACAAGCGTGCAGTTATTCAAAGTCGTCAGGTCCTGTCCTGCCGCGGAGGCGGGCGACAGACCCATCATCACAAAGAGCGTAACCAGGAGCGCAACCATGCTCTGATTGGATGAAATAATCATTGATGTCATCAAGTCGCGTCTCGAGGCGTGGGGTCAAGGGTTTTCCCAAGCCTCGAGCAACTGGCGATGGTTCACGAGTTGATCATGGGTGGAAGGTTCCTGTGCCAGATTTCTCATCTCACCCGGGTCATCATTCAGATTGTAAAGCGCCTCGGCTGGTTCGCCGATGGAGAACGCCATGTATTTATAATCCGGGGTCCTGACCACACGGGCAAAAACCTCCGGGCGTTTCGGATCGGTGTCCAGATGGATGACTGCGAAGGGCCGCCCCTCCTTGTCCGGGTTTTCCAGAACACCCCTCAAGCTGACGCCTGGGGTCTCGGTCGGTGGGGGGGTGCCGGCAAAATCGCAAAAGGTTGGCAGCAGATCCACCCCGGATGCGACATGGGTCTTGCAAATTTTTCCAGCGGGAATGGTTCCCGGCAATCTGGCAATGAGTGGAACCGAAACCACCTCTTCATAAGGTGAAAGTTTCATCACCAATTGATGCCCACCGCAGGCTTCCCCGTGGTCGCTGGTAAAAACAACCAGCGTGTTATCCGCGAGACCCGTGCGGTCCAGCGCGTCCAGAAGACGGCCAAGCTCTGCATCAATCAACTCGGTGAGGCGGTGATAGGCTCTCAGGTATTCCCGCCATTGGGTTTCATTCCAGTTGGTGGTCCATTTCCATTCGGGACCGTAGTGTTTTCTCTGACGGGACACCTTAAAAAACTCCGGCTCATCCGGTGCGATTTCAAAATTTTTGGGAAGCGGAGGCAGCTCCCCTTGTGAGGTGATTGGGTCAAGTTGATCGCGGTGTTCCTCCATCACCCAATAACAAATGTCGTGGGGGTTGTGCCAGGCGACTCCAAGAAACCACGGCTCCGTCGGGGAATTCTCGAAAAACTCGATGGCCCGATCCGTCACCGCCGCATCCATATCCAGGCCCAGCCCGTGAAAACCGCTTGCCTTGGTGGGCAGGAAATCAAATCCGTGAATACGTTCCTCGCGATTCGGGTAAAATTCCTGGGCATGCCACTTCCCAATCCAATAGGCCCCGTATCCCACCCCACGCAGGTGATCCGCGATGGTCGGCAGGCGGTCCGGGTCCGTGTCCGCAAACCGCGCAT
Source organism: Terrimicrobiaceae bacterium (assembly GCA_041749815.1). GTDB lineage: Bacteria > Verrucomicrobiota > Verrucomicrobiia > Chthoniobacterales > Terrimicrobiaceae > JAJTZA01. The sequence goes on along the minus strand of JBGTAR010000183.1, from coordinate 18,896 downwards.
CATGATTGTAAATAAGGCGGTGTTGATCCGGCATCCGTCCAGTCACCAGTGAGGCCCGCGACGGGCCGCACACCGGGGAGGCACAATAGGATCGCTCAAAACAAACCCCCTCCGCGGCCAACCGGTCCATGGCAGGTGTTTTCAACCAAGGGCTCCCCGCACAACTCATGGCTCGCAGCGTTTGTTGATCAGTGAGAACAAAGAGAATGTTGGGAGCCGTTGACATCAGAGTCATCAAATAATTGATCGTTGAGCTTGTCAACTCCCGCCAGAGTGCTCAAATCGAGATGTGAGTCCGTTGTCCCCCCCCGTGATAATCCCTCCGGGATATCAGATGCGAGATATCCAACTGGAGATGTCTTTGAAGCCATTTTTTGACAGCTCCCCGGCCACCCGAAGCGCGGTGATCCACGAAGTTTTTGAGCAATGGCGGGCTTTGGCACGTCATGCCGAATCCGTGTCGATCCTGCTTTGGATTGGGGATGGTTCCGAGATTTTGGAATATGACGGCGTCATGGACCGAGCCTTCGAGTGGGGAAGATATCAGGGCAGTGCCAACCCGCATGAGTGGAAGGCCTCCTCCAAATCAAATACTGATGGAATTTCCGGTCATGCGTGGAGTGACAAACATGATCCCCACAGCAAGGGGCTTCACCGCCGCTCCTATCTCTATCGTGCGGCCCCTGCGGAGTTCACCTTTGAGTGGCTTGCGGCCCTTGTGGCCGATATCAAGCGCATCGGCGGGAAGCTCCTTGGAAAACCCATTTATGTTGGGGAGACCTTTGATATTGGACCCGAATTTGCCATCTCGCGTTTCAAATACGAATGGCATCCGGAAATTCTTGCCGGTGGGAACAGCCTGTTTAAGGGGCAATTTATCTCCTGTGAGGCCATTCTACACGCGGATGACCGGCTCTACGCCACCTATCCGCAGGGAATTCCCGAAGGCACAACCATTGGGCGATTTTTGGGAAAACAGGCCAACCGGTTTTTTCAAGATATGGGCTTTGATTTTCTCTGGCTCTCCAATGGATTCGGATTTGCGCTGGAACCATGGGGACTGGTTGGGAATCTCTTTGATGGATTGCATTTTACCCCGGAGGCGGCCGCGGGAACCCGGTCAAGAATCCTTGGGTTCTGGAAGGATTTGCGGGCAGAATTTCCTGTGAAGTTCCCAATCCGCACGCGGGGTACCAATCTCTGCACAGGCATCGATCTTGGTTCGGATGCCTCCCCGCTGCGGGAAATTTATGACCCGGCTTTCCATGTCGAAGCCCCCGTCAATTCTCCATGGGCGGCTCTTGATGGGGACTTTGGAATCGAGTTGTCAGGTTGGATGTCGCACATTGCCCGCCACCCCGGTGAGACCTTTCGGTTCCGCTATTACCTCCACGACCCCTGGTGGAAAAACAGCCCTTACCTCGACCGGTACGAACGCAATCCGCATGACATTTTCCTGCCCTCCGCCATCAGCCGGATACGTTCAGATGGCAGCACCGAGATTGCCAGGGACATCGCATTTTTAACCATTGATGATTCGGATGGGTTGATGCCGCTTGCCGGGCCGAATGAAGTGATAGCCCACCTGCTGCGAGCGCGGGAGTTTGCCCCGGATGACGCGGGTCCATTGGTTTGGGCCTACCCCTTTGATGCGTTTCATGATCTGGTGGAAAAAGACGGGCGCCCGGAGATTCCGTTTCATGCCGACACCTTTGTCGGGACGGTGATTAATGACTCGGTGCCACTAAATACGGTGATGGATTTGCGGGATTTGCCACGGGTCCTTCAGGCGAGGCCACGCCTTGCCGAGGGCCGCATTTTTTTGAGCCCGGTTCCTGTTCCAGGGTCGGTGGAGGAGAAGTCGTTGCTCGCTTTGCTGAGAAAAGAAGGCTGCCTCCTCCTTTACGGGCCCATTCCCGGGGACTCTCTGTTTTTGGGAATGCTTGGGTTGGAAGTTGGGCAGTCGCTGGAAGGCGATTTCCAGCTCACTCTCCACCACATCCCACAAAATGAAGACGTGGCCTCAGTGGGCCGAACAGTCCGTCACACGAACTTTCTTTCCGCCGGGGGAATTGCTGAGTGCTCCGCTGCCGATGCCACGGGGTTGCATCAACATCTCGCCACGCTCAAAATGGCAGATCAGGAGCGGGTCGCCGCTTCTGTCACGAAGCTTCCTTGTGGGGCGCAGCTGGCCTGGGTCCGAGGCTCGCTTTCCACCTCGGAGTTTGATCCGGGAGATCCTTTCCCGATCCGGGGGCCAATTATCCGCCCCATGGACGATTCTCAATTTTTTCCTTTTGGGCGGCTCACAAGATTCTGTCTTGATGCCATGGGCTGGAAGATCGCCATTCCCCACCGCGCAGCGAACTCACGAACTCCCTACCTTACGATCCACAGGCACCGGAATGCGTTTGTTTATTCCGGTTACCACCTCGATGAAAATGCACAACTCCGGCTCAGACACCCGTTGGGGGCGCCCCTGCCAACGTTTCGCTCAACCCCCGTGGTGGATGGGGCCTCGGAAATTTCCGGTGCGCGCGCATGGTCCCATGAGGTCCGGGTTTTTCTGGAAGCGGGTGAGGATGGTGTCCATCGCAGCCGCTTTGAGCCGCCGGTGGGTTTTGGTGTTTACCGCCGTTTGATTGTGAGTGGATGCCGGAAGGCCACCCTGAATTTTCTGGTGGATCCTGGGTCCGACCTTCCCATCAGGATTCTTCGCAACCCGGTCTTCCCTCACCTCGCCGGTGATTTTGTGCAGCCCGAGGTCATTTCCACACCCCACGGTCCGGTCTTGCGCGTGGAAAATGTCGAGGGTTCACTGCTTTTCGAATGGTAGGGGCGTTTGAAATTATCTTTGTGTGATCCCCAGCTTTTGCCGCTCATAGCTTGACGTGGTGAGGCATGATTCCGTAGGTTTCGTTTTTCCAATGTTTTTTCGGGTCCTCGCGTATTCTTTTTTATGCTCGCTCGCCAGCGTGCAGGTGTTCCATGCCCAGACTTCCAGCCAGGAGGAAGCCGATCTCGCCGCCTATCGGGAACCATCAGGCACCAGGCCCGCCACACGAACATCCACGGGAAGTGAGCGGGGGGATTTTGATCTCGCCAATGACTATTACGAAAACGGTGCCATTGCCCAGGCGATGGCCGCCTACCGCGCTTTCATCAAAAACTATCCAAGCTCCCCAATGGCCTCAAAAGCCCAATACCGTGTGGCTGAGATTCTGGAACTGCAGGGAAATCTGAGCAAGGCCTTTGACGCCTACCAGACGTTGGTGACCCGTTACCCGGACACCCCCGAGTTCGAAACCGCAATCTCACAGCAAATTCTGATAGCCAACAAATACCTGCAAGGTCGGCGCATGCAGATCGCCGGGATCTCCATCATCCCGGGAGCGGAGCGGGCGCAGACCATGTATGAACAAATTTTGAAAAATGCGCCGTACAGCAAAAATGCCGCAGTGACACAATTCAACCTTGGCCTCGCCCATGAAAAACAGGGCAATGCCAACGAAGCCCGACGGGCCTACCAGACGGTTCTCGACAATTACGCAAGCAGCACCGTGGCAGATGACGCCCTTTATCAGATTGCCTATCTTTACATGCGGTCCGGCCTGACCGGAGGATCTGAGGACCTCTCATCACTGGTCCTCGCCAAAGAAACGTTTGAGGACTTTCTTCTACAGTTCCCAGACAGCGAAAAAGTGGCCCAGGCTCAGGACAATTTAAAAACCATCGGAGATCGCGAAGCCGGTGACATCATGGCCATTGCCGAATACTACGATTGGTCAAAAAATTACCGGGCCGCTGTGATTTATTACAATGATGTGATTCGCCGTCAGCCCGGCTCCGCAGATGCCGAGACCGCCCGCAATCGTGTGCAGGTTCTTCGCAGCGATTTTGGGGATGATGCTCTCCGTGTGGGTGCCGAGCGTGCTGAATCCGGCGAAAAAGCAGCTGTCCGCCGCCGCTTGCAAGCCCAAGTGGAAAGCTCTGCCCTCTCTGATTATTCCGGCCCCTCCCGTCGTGACCTTGTGCCTGACGAACTGCCAATTGCCAGGCCTTCACGTTTGCGCACCAATGTGCGTGATGTGCAACCCCTGCCTGCTGTCGAACCCGCCTTGCCCACCGAATGAAGCCCCATCTGCGCTCTGTTGTTTTTGCCCTGCTGCTCATCCTTGGCTTGGGGGGATGTGGCTACAAACTTGGGGAGATCCGTCCCACCCCAATGCGCAGCATTCGCACATTGTCCGTGCCCACCTTCAAGAATCGCACCTACGAGCCACGTGTTGAGGTCCTTCTCGCCGATACCCTCATCAAACAGCTTCAGCAGGATGGCACCTACACGGTCGTCGATGGAGACACCGCCAATGCCGTCGTGGATTGCACGCTTGAAAAAATCGAACGCCGCTCAGTCCGCTCGGTGCAAAACAACGTGCTGGCAACCGCAGAGTTCGAACTCTCCCTGGAAGTTGCCTATATTGTTTTTGACCGTGTGACCGGGGCCATTCTCACTCAAGGCCGCGTGCGTGGCCGCACCTCCTTCTTCTCAAGTCAGGATCTCCAAACCACGGAGCGCCAGGCCATCCCAGTGGCCGCTCAGGATGCCGCTGTCCAGATCGTGACGGAGCTCGCCGAAGGTTGGTAAAATAGCGTGCTCTCGATCGTTCCAACTCCCATCGGGAACCTTGGCGACATCACTCTGAGGGCACTGGAGGTCCTGCATGCCTGTGACCTTGTGGCGGCTGAGGATACACGTCATACCGGAATCCTCCTCAAACACCACGGCATCTCGAAACCCCAGACCAGCCTCCATGAGCACAATGAGGCCTCGCGTTCCGCAGACCTCATCCAGCGCATGCAGGGTGGCCTCCACGTGGCCCTCGTCAGTGATGCTGGCACGCCCGCCATTTCCGACCCTGGCTCGCGACTGATCCGCGAAACGCGCCTTGCAGGTCTTCCCATCGAGGTGCTGCCCGGGCCCTGCGCCGCCGTCACGGCGTTGGTGGGCTCTGGCATGGACACATCCTCCTTCTATTTTGGTGGCTTCCTCCCCAACAAATCCGGACGGCGCACGAGGATCCTGACCGAGGCCCTCGCCCTCCCTCACACTTCCATCTTTTACGAATCTCCCCACCGGATCCTAAAAACCCTCGAAGCCTTGAACGCCATTGATCCCGATTGTGATCTCTGTGTTGCCCGCGAACTCACGAAGCATTTCGAGGAATCCCTGCGTGGAACCCCTGCGCAGCTTCTTGAGCACTTTCAGACCCGCACCCCCAAAGGTGAATTCTGCCTCCTCCTCGCCGGACGGAATTCCCGCACCAAGCTCGCTCAGCAAACTGATTGAGCCTTCACAACAACCCTTCCATCCGGCCCTGACGGGCAGCATGGAGAAGCGTGAGGACAAGCCCGAGCGTCTGCTCCTTGGCCAGCTTGGCATCACCGGACGTGGGGATTTCGACGACCACTTCGGTCGGTTGGTTGTCTCCCGGGATGGGAGTCAAGGCCCGCGCGATTTGGGAAGACGGCGGGTTCACGGCCCATTCCAAGAGATCGTCACCCGCGTGGGTTTGCAGTCTGCGAAGTGAGTCACTCAACACGGTTTCAGCCCCATCCCCGCTTGGCCACAGACTGACATGGAATCCGGAACTGGAAGAATTCTCCCTCAAAACGACAATCAGATGGTAGGCGTAGCGCTGCAACTCCCTCTCCAGCACTTGCACATGTTGAAAGCGGGATTCTTTCCAAAGACTCACACCTTCTGCCTGCTGCTCGGCGGTCAAAAACTCTCCAGCCCGGCTGGCCTCCACATTCACGGCAGGGTAGGCGGTGACTTCCATGCCGGCCACAATGCGCAGGCGGTTCTGGATGGCTCCCAGCATGCTCGCCGCCGAGTAAACCGAAAGCCGCTCTGTTCCAAGCCAGCCCCCAATGATCAGGGCCCGAAGTGGATCCTCTCCGGAATTTTCCCCGCACACGTGAAAGTAGGGAATCATGGCTTCACGAGCTGATTTTTGCTCCCCGCCATATCCCAAGACCAATGTTGAGGATTCCAGAGACAACTCCGTGATGGGAAGAATCATGTCGAGGCCATTGGCTTCGGGCGATGCGAACTGCTTCCAGAGAGCGGATTCGAGTTGTTCAAAATCGGTCATTCAAATATATAAGTATACTTAGTCGGTAGACAATAAGAAAACGTGGGTTTTAGAATCTAATCCGATATTCCATCGGAGGAAAGGTTTTTGTGCCACGGGGGGGATTGTTTGGGCGTGATGAACACTGGGGGAGGAACTGGAGTCAGCTCCTTGATTGAGGGAACTCTTAACCAGCCGACTTTGCTCTGCAGCGACGTCCCTCCTTCGCTCACGGCTATGGAAGACGCGTTCCTTGCCCTCAGCCCGTTTTTAGCCCATCCGGATGGGTCCGCCTGACAGCCCGGTCAAATCTCGTAATCACAATCTGCCATTTCGATCAGTTCACCTGAGGTCAGGGAGAAGGGGATGGGCAGCCCGCTTTTGCGGTGTTTGAGGATTGTTGCCTCAGCGACTTGGGCGAGCGTGTACTGGTCGAGGATGCCAGCAATGGAGTTGCGCACATCCAGCATCAGCGTCCTAAGTCCGCAGTTTTCCTCGTCGGGGCATGTGCAGCGTTCGTAGCTGGTTTGGCTCACACATCCGATGGGTGCCAGAGGGCCATCAATCAGGCGGATGATCTGGCCAATCGATATCGTGTCAGCAGGTTTGGCCAGAAAATAACCGCCATTTTTCCCTCGTTTGGCCTCCACGAATCCGGCTTCCCGCAGCTGCATAAAAATTTGTTCAAGGAACGCGGTGGGGATGTTTTCTTTTTCAATGATTTCCACCAGTCGAATCAGGGGTCGTCCGGCCTCATGAGCAATCGCAAGGTCGATCATGCCGCGCAAGCCATATTCCCCGCGTTTCGATAACTTCATTCCCGATTTTAGAAGTCAGGATAAAATTTGCAAATTGCTTTTTTGCCTCATGCTCTCCAGTTCGCCCCGGCATTCTTTCCAAGGATATGGAAAAGATGGACTCCGGGCTTGAGAGAGTTCACTTTTGCGTGGTGTCTGATCGTATTGCAAAAACTTTTGAGAATCTTGCCTCGCAGGGAAAATCCGGCTTCATCGCTTATGTCACAGCGGGTGACCCCTCGCCGGCGGCCATGCCGGAAATTCTGGCAGCGCTTGGCCGGGCGGGCACCGATCTGATCGAGCTGGGAATTCCATTTTCGGATCCCCTGGCCGATGGGCCAACCATTCAAGCGGCCTCTGGTCGGGCCCTGGCCGCAGGGATGACCGTGCGCGGCGTGCTTGAGCTGGTGAGGGATTTTCGAAAAACATCCTCAATACCCATTGTGCTCTTCACGTATTTGAACCCCATCTTTGCTTTTGGTTTTGAGGCCTTTGTCCAGGAAGCTGCGGAGGCGGGAGCCGACGGCTTGCTTGTTCTCGACATGCCACCTGAGGAGGCCGCCGCCAATGCCGGGATGCTGTGGGTGGGCGGGCTGGATCCGATCCGCCTCGTTGCTCCGACAACTCCTTCTGAGCGTATGACAGGAATTTGTGAGACCGCACGGGGATTTATTTATTATGTCTCGCGGGAAGGTGTCACCGGCGAGCAAACCAGCCTTTCGACGTCCATCGGATCCCAGGTCGAGATGCTGCGAACCTTCACCAAGTTGCCCATTGCCGTGGGGTTTGGCATTTCCACCCCCGAGCAATCGGCGGAGGTGGCACGTCATGCGGACGCGGTGGTTGTGGGCAGTGCGATCGTTCGGCATATCGCCGAGAGCAAAGATCTGACGGGGCTGTCCAAGCGGGTGGAAGAGTTTGTGGCCCCATTGGCATCAGCCGCTCACGAGGTGCGCAAGCGCGAAGCGCCCCATTGTTGGTAGGGTCGGCGGTCCCTCGCCGACCGTGGCATAGAGAGACAAAGTCGGCGGTCAAGGGACTGACGGCGCCCTACCCCGGGGAACGATGAGCTTGCGCAAGCGCGAAGCGTCCCAATGCTGGTAGGGTTGGGGCCCTCGCGGTGTTTTCTTCGAAGCTTCAGCGTAAGGACCGTGCCGGACTGACTGGACACAAACGTCCTTGCGCCCCGGCTATCGCTGGTTTTATATCTCGTCCATCATGAAAAGGATTTTTCCCCTTGCTGCGGCTTTTGTTCTGTGTGTTTTTTCAGGATGTGCGACCACATCCGGGGGCGGATGCTGCGCGAGCACAAAATGCTGCCCTGCCAATGGGACCTGCTGCGGTAAACCCTGCTGTGCCAAAGGCAAATGCCCGGCGTCCACACCCGCCGAGGGCTGCTCGCAGTGAGCTGCTGAGCGGTGACACGCTGCGCATCATCGTTCCTCATTACCTCACCGCTTCTGAGAGTTTCAATTAGGGGATTTTGTTCTCCATGCTGAGCCCTTCCATGCGTCGGGTGGTCTGGTGTTGCTACTTGGGAATGTTTGTCCAGGCGATGGTGATCAACATCACCCCGCTGCTATTCATTCCGCTGCGGGATCAGTTTGGTCTGAGCTTTGAACAGGTGGGGCGCCTGGTGCTTGTGAATTTTGCAACCCAATTGCTTGTGGATCTTGTGTGCACGGCAGTCGCCGACCGTGTTCATCCGCGTCCTCTGATTGTCGCGGCAAATGCCCTCTCTGCCATCGGACTCTGGGTTTTTGCCATTGCCCCCTTTCATTTTGCGGATCCCTTCACTGGTTTGATGGTCGGAACCATGATTTTTTCTGTGGGGTGCGGATTGCTGGAGGTTTTGCTCAGTCCCATTATCAATGCCCTTCCCTCGGAGAACAAAAGCAGTGCCATGGCATTTCTGCATGCGTTTTATCCCATTGGAAAAGTGGTGGTGATTGTGGTGACAGGCATAGCCCTCTTTGGCTTGGGTGTTCAGGCCTGGCCATGGATTTTGATGGCATGGAGCCTGATTCCCATCGCGAACACCGCGGCTTTCTTCATGGTGGATTTGCCTCCCTTGGCTGACCCCGAGCGCAGACAGACGTTGAGGTCATTGGTGGTGGGACGTCCGCTCTATTTGCTCCTCGCGGCGATGGTCCTTGCCGGGGCCTCGGAAGTGACCGTCGCCCAATGGACCTCGGCCTATGTGGAAACGGCCCTTGGTTTTTCGAAGGTCACGGCAGACCTTGTCGGGTTTTGTTTGTTTGGGGTGGGAATGATCATCGGTCGGCTTTGGTTTGGTTGGAAAGGGGAGCATGCCAATTTGACGAAGGTCATGAGCATCAGCGCAGCCCTCTCCGGCGCCACCTGCCTTGGTATGGCCCTGCTTCCTTCCCCCTTGCTCGCCCTGCTGGCCACCGGGCTCTCCGGGTTTTTTGTGAGCATGCTCTGGCCGGGGACCATCTCGCTCTCCGCCGCGCGGTTTCCACTCGCAGGGGCCTCGCTGTTTGCCCTCCTTGCCGCTGCTGGTGACGGTGGGGCGGCTGTCATGCCATGGCTCGTCGGCGTGATTGCCGATTTTGTCGGAAACTCCTCTCCCGCCTGGGCCACGGCAATCTTTGGCGATGCCCTGGCTCCCCAAGCTCTCGGTCTCAAAGCGGCGTATCTCGTCTCAGCGCTCTGGCCGTTCCTCATGGTGCCCGTTATTCTCGCCATGAGGAAGAGGACGTGAGGGATTTGCTGGAAAACCACAAGGGGTAGTGGTCCATTGTAAAAATATATCAACTTATAGTTGACGCGCCTATTTTGATCGCATTAATAATACTAATGTATGAACAAAAGCCTGCCCTCTCTTCAGACCTGGCTTTTGGATGTTCCCAGAACTTTGCCGGTCTGTGTGAGGAAGCGGGACGGGGCCATCGCCCCGTTTGATAACGCAAAGATTGTTAAAGCGTTTCAACGGGTCGGGATTGAAAGTGGTGAGTTTGGGGGGCCTGGGGCGGATGAGTTGGCAGAACTGTTGTTTCAAAAATTGGCGGTCGGGCATGACCTGCGGATTGTGACGGCCGGGGAGTTGCAGGACGGGTTTGATGCCGTTTTGGCGGGGCGGGGGTTTTTGGGTGCCCTGCGTCTGGCAATTGCAAGGCGCGAGCAAAAAAACATTCACCGTGACCGCAGTGCCGCGATGGTTGATGCGATCTCGACGATTGAGGAATACGTGGGAAGGACCGACTGGCGGGTTCAAGCCAATGCGAACCAGGGATTTTCCTTGGGAGGAATGATCCTGAGTGTGGCCGGCAAGGTGACGGCGAATTATTGGCTGGGTCAGGTGTATCCTCCCCTGATTGGACAGGCCCATCGGGAGGGGGATTTGCATATTCATGATTTGGACATGCTTTCCGGTTACTGCGCGGGTTGGTCCCTGAGGATGCTGCTCACCGAGGGTTTCAACGGGGTTCCCAACAAAGTCGAATCGCGCCCTCCCCGCCGCTTGAGAACCGCGCTTGGACAAATAGTCAATTTTCTTGGCACGCTGCAGAATGAATGGGCCGGGGCGCAGGCTTTCAGTTCTTTTGACACCTGCCTGGCTCCTTACGTGCGGCGGGAAGCCCTCTCTTATCCCGAAGTGCGTCAGTGCATGGAGGAATTTGTTTTTAACCTCAATGTGCCCTCCCGCTGGGGCACACAAACACCGTTTACGAATCTGACTTTTGATTGGACCTGCCCGTCAGATCTCAAGGATCTGCACCCTGTCGTCGGCGAGGAGACGATGCCGTTTGTTTATGGGGACCTTCAGCACGAAATGAGCCTGTTGAATCAGGCGTTTCTTGAGGTGATGATGGCTGGTGATGCGCGTGAACGTGTTTTTACGTTTCCTATTCCCACTTACAACATCACCGATGATTTTCCCTGGGAGGATGAAAATGCGGAACGCCTTTTTGAAATGACGGCCAAGTACGGGCTTCCGTATTTTCAGAATTTTTTGAGTTCCGATCTGCAACCTCACATGGTGCGCTCCATGTGTTGTCGGTTGCAACTTGATCTGCGGGAGCTGCTAAAACGAGGAAATGGGCTTTTTGGTTCGGCCGAGCAAACCGGGTCCCTGGGGGTTGTGACCATCAACTTTGCTCGCCTCGGGTATTTGTATCGTGGCGGGGAGGCGGCATTATTGCATGCGCTCGATCTGTTGTTGGAGATGGCCAAGGACAGTCTCGAAATCAAACGCAAGGTGATTGGCGAACGCATGAATGCTGGTCTTTTTCCCTACACCCGCCGTTATCTCGGAACGCTGAGAAATCATTTTTCAACCCTCGGGGTGAATGGACTCAATGAGTGCATTCGCAATTTCACGGGAGACCACGAAAATATCAGCACCCCCTGGGGGAAAAACTTTGCCATGCGACTGCTGGATCACATGCGCCTCCGAATGGTGGGATTCCAGGAAGAGACCGGCCACCTCTACAACTTGGAAGCTTCCCCGGCTGAGGGAGCCACCTATCGATTTGCCCGCGCGGACCATCAGCGTTTTCCAGGCATCTTGCAAGCCGGCTCCAGCGATGCCCCCTATTACACAAATTCCTCCCAACTTCCCGTGGGTTTCACCAGTGACCCCTTTGTGGCTCTAACGAATCAGGAGGACCTGCAAAGAAAATACACGGGCGGGACGGTCTTTCATCTCTACATGCCGGAAAGGATTTCCAGCGCGCGGGCTTGTCGGGAACTTGTGCGACGGACGCTCACCCGCTTTCGGATTCCCTATCTGACAGTGACACCAACATTTTCAATCTGTCCGGTGCATGGCTATCTCGCCGGCGAACATCCCTTCTGTCCCCTCTGCGATGAACAGTGCCTTGCTGACAAAGAGGCGGCATTGGTGGCGGCTTAGATGTACTTATGAAACAAAAAATCCAACTCGAAGAGCATGAACGTCAACGTTGCGAAATCTGGACCCGTGTGATGGGTTACCATCGTCCTGTCTCGCAATTTAATGCCGGGAAACAAAGTGAGCACAGGGAGCGGAAATTTTACCAGGAATCTTCCGGGCTTTCCCCTCAATCGACTCAAGCGGGGTGAATATCCCGGTCGGGCTGGCGATTGGCGGCCTGGAGCCTCTCACGACTGTCGATTATCCCGGGAAGCTGGCCGCGGTGATTTTTTGTCAGGGTTGCGCATGGAATTGCCGGTATTGTCACAATCCGCACCTCCGCGAATTTGTGTCATCGGGAACAATCGCCTGGACGGCCATCAGGGATTTTTTGAAGGAGCGTGTTGGGTTTTTGGAAGCCGTGGTTTTTAGTGGAGGGGAGCCGCTTGCGCAGAGAAGCCTTCCTCTGGCGCTGGAGGAGAGCCGTAGTTTGGGTTATTTGGTCGGGCTTCATACGGCCGGGATGTATCCTGAACGAATCCTGAGCTGTCTGCCATATTTGGATTGGATTGGCATGGATATCAAAGCGCCGCTGGACCACCGGTATGATCTTGTGACGGGTGTTCGAAACTCGGCAAAAGGCATCCTGCGAAGTCTGGAAATCGTGGTGGCATCGGGCGTTGCTTTTCAAATCCGGACCACATGGGATCGGGGCGTGTTGTCTGAAGGCGACATGGAAGACATTGATGACGCGTTACGGACTTATGGATTACCTCCCACCATCCGTCAGGTTTGCCGGCGAGGGGAGGGGATCAATCCGTGATCAATGGGAGGGGAAAAGAAACATGGCTGGCAGAATGTCATCTGTCCCTGGTAGCGGGACCTTGATCGATCCTGCCCGGGGTCTTGCTTATCAGTCCCCGCTCCAGGCCAGGGCTTCACAATTTTGTGGGAGTCGTGTTGTCCTGCGGTGCGGGAGGGGCCGTGAGGATCTCGGCGTGATTTGTGGGAATCGCATCGATCAACTGGGAGTCCACCCAAAAGATGCGCCCCTTCCACCGACCAGGGTTTCCCTTGGTTTCACCCAAGCTGACTTTCACGGGGAAGGCCGCTCCCGTGGATTTGCCGATTTCGTAGGTGACGGAATCTCCGCTCAGATCTTGGATGGTGAGTTGGGCAGCCTGCGTGAAGTCTGGAGCTTGTGCGGCCGTGGCCACATCAAAAAATGACGGCGCCGCCCATTGGGTCAGGAGGGAATACAGTTTGTTGGGATCGATCAGTTCGGTGTCCTTGGATTCAGCAAGTTTCCACTGCCCATCCTCGAGAACGACCTTCCAGCCATCGCCCGTGGAATGATATTCGAAGGATTGGGGCTGGGGAATTTTTGGAAACGCCGTATCCAGCCACGCCATGGGGGAGGGGAGGACTTCATGGAAAAGCTCTTTTGCGAGATAGACCGAACCTTCGTGTCCGGATGGCATCACAAACCTTCCATAGACCTCACCAGGCATTCCGTCTTTTCCCTCGCGGGTCTGACGCTTTCCAAGCAGCAGGACAAGAAGCGGCTTTTTGTTGTGATCGAGGAAGGAGACTTTCAGGGCCTTTTGATGGGGGCTCGCGCCGCTTTGCGGATCCGCCAACTGAAAGCGGTCGAGTTGGGAGGGGCGGGCTGGAATTTCTTGTGTGGGATTCAGATCCCAGGTTTGGCGGAGCACCTGGGTGATGCGGGATGACTGCGCAGGAAAGTTGTCGCGATCGAGGACAATCCAGCCTTCTTCCCCCCGGGTGAGGGTGACCTGATTTTCCGAAGCCGCTATCAGGATGGAGCTGACATCGTCAGGACGAAAATTCGGGAAAAGCCTGCCTGAAGTTGGGATTGTGGTGGGCCGCAGCACGAAGAATGCAGCGGCAGCGATGACGGGAATCAGAAGCAGCCAGCGTTTCATTTTGCAGCAGACTTTCTGCGGCGCCAGATGGCCATGACGATAGCCACCACGGCCACCAGGGCCGGGACCGCCGCGAGGTTCAGCCACTTGAGCTGGATTTCCAGAGCGTCAATTTCTGCACGGAGCTGACGGCGGGCCTCTTTGAGTTCATTTTTGACAACGGCCTCTTTCGCCCGGAAATCTGCGATCTCCTGCTGTTGGGCCGCCGAGAGCGTGGCGCTTTGGCCGCCGCTGGTGCCAAGCTCCAGCGCCGAGAGTCGCGACTGGGTTTCCTGAAGAGACGTTTCCAACTCATTGATCGTGGCTTGAAATTTTTGTTCCGCTTGGGCCTGCATGGATTTGACGACCGTGAAGGGACGGTTTTTGACGGCACGGCTGCGGACGGCAATCAGATCATCATCCCCGGCCAGTTGCTCGACCGCCCCCTGTGCCAAAAGCAGGTTTCCATTGGTGGGGGCAAACATCTGGCCGCCGGGGAACAGCCCGCGCACCTCGGTCACCGCCAATTGGTTGTGGATCATGTCCGCGTCGCCCACAAGAATCACGGTGGATTCCTGGGTCGAGGATTTGAGAACCTTCCGTGGGGATTCCCCCAACGTGGCCGGGGGTCCTTCAGGAAATGCGGTTGAAAAATTTCCTGTGAGCCGAAGCGCCAGCGGCCATTCTGTTCCGGAAGGCGTGAAGGCATTGCGAATTTTTTCGGGAGTCCTTCGCGACACATCGGGGTCAACCAATGCGGAGTTTTTTGAAGAATGAATAAGAATCTCCCGCTGAATGCCCGCGGCATTCTCTTCTTTGATGGTGAATGTGCCCGCAAATGCGAGGAGCAGCGTGTCGAGACCGGACGTCAAAACATCCGTGGGGCTTAGAGCGGCGGGTGTCAGGTCCAGAAGCGAAGGCGCGCTCCCCTGCTCAGACCGGGCCTCAAAATCCAGGTCAGCAATGACCTCATCTGATGAAAACTTTAGGCCCCAGGCGGGCAGCAACTTTGGCAGGGTGGAGGCCGTTGGTTCCGAGGTGGTGCCTGCATCCAAAATGCAATAGGGATCCAAAAACACCACCAGTCGTCCTCCGGCCAACAGAAACTGATCCATGGCAAATTGGGCTGCATCAGTGATTTCTTTGGGATGAATCACAAGCAGCACACGCACACCCTCAGGGATCTCTGTGGAACTCATGGGAACGTCCAGAACATCAAAATCCTTTTGCAGCTCATCAAAGAGAGCCCACGCTTTGGTGGCCTCACTCCCGAACCCGGCAACGCCGGGTTTTCCCATCACGGGCAAGGGACTCATGATTCCAATTTTTTGTTTTTCCGGGTGTGATGCGCGGGTGATGGCGCGTGCGATATCGTATTCCAGGAGACGCTCCCGATCGGGGCTGAGGTAGGGAAGGGCCACTTTCTGGTCGAGCTGTGTGGCCGACAAGCCCAAATAAAACCGGCTGCCATCGGGGAGGGGATGGGGCTCAATCCCATCCATGCGCGCGGAGTCCTCGGCTTCGGAGTCGGGCCGGGGCGTCAGCTTGATGACTTCGACCTTGCCGGACGAAGCCAGAGTCATTTCCTTCAAAAGATCTTCAATCTCCTGGACATAGGTTTTTAGAAAAGGCGGCATCGGAGAATCCCCCGATGACACATACAGGCGAAGTTGCAGGGGGTCTTCGAGTTTTGAAAGCATCCGGCGGGTTCCCTCGGAGAGCGTGAATGCCCGGTCTTGGGTGAGGTCAATTCGCGCACGGAAAATTCCGGCAAGGATGTTGACAGCAACCACCGCGGCCACGACCGCCAGGATCCACAGAACCGGAGAAAGTTTGGGTTTCATAGGACAGGTTTTTTTATCCGGCACGATGAGCTTTGAGAACGAAGGAGGTGCCCAGAAGTCCGAGGAGGATCACTGACAGAAAATAAACCACATCCCCGGTGTCGAGCACGCCCCGCTGGATGGCTTCAAAATGGGTCATCACACTCAGGCTGGCTACAAATTCCACCACGCCACGCCCCGCAAAATGGGAGAGAAATCCGGTCACGGGCGGCCAACCCGAGAGCACAAGAAAAAGGCAGATGGCCACGGCCAGGATAAAACAGACGACTTGATTTCGCGTCAGCGCCGACATGAGCGACGTGACAGCAAGGTAGGCGCCCGCAAGGAACCAACTCCCGAGATATCCTGCCACAATCACACCATTGTCAGGTTCCCCCAGAAAATTGACGGTGATCACAAACGGAAATGTGAGCACCAGCGC
Organism: Terrimicrobiaceae bacterium; assembly: GCA_041749815.1. GTDB lineage: Bacteria > Verrucomicrobiota > Verrucomicrobiia > Chthoniobacterales > Terrimicrobiaceae > JAJTZA01. The sequence continues at coordinate 2,917 of JBGTAR010000183.1, read as the reverse complement.
CAGGGCCACCACCAACCAACTGGCCAGGAATTTTCCAAGAATGGGTTGCCATGGCGACACGGGCATCGTCAGCAACCATTCCAACGTTCCCATTCTGCGTTCCTCCGCCCACATGCGCATTCCCACCGCAGGAACCAAAAACAAAAACAGCCATGGCAGCCAAAAAAAGAAGGTGGCCAGGGTCGCTTCCCCGCGGGCCAAAAAGCCACCAACAAGAAACGTAAAAAACCCGGCCATCAGCAAAAAAATGATGATAAATACCGGGGCAATCGGGGAGGAGAAAAACCCCGCCAACTCGCGTTTGGTGATCGTCCAGCACGCTCTCATGGCCGGGGGGCGGGATGCCGGGTGGTGATCTCTCGAAACACATCATCCAAACGGCCCTCCTCAACAGTCAGCGTTTCCAGAGGCCAGCGTTTGGTGGCGGCAAGTTCTGCCACCGCCCGAGAGAGAGAACCTCCCGGTGTTTTGGGATGGATCCGGAAGGAATTCGCGGGGGCAGGCAGGGTCTCGACCTCGCGAACCTCAGAAAGTGACAAAAGCGCTTCGGGCACATCGGGCGTCTCTCCGGCAGAAAGCTGCAAAAGCACGCAGCCGGAATGTTTGCCGCGGGCTTTGAGTTCGGTCGGAGTGCCGGATGCCACAATTTTTCCGTGGTTGATAATGATTGCCCGCGAACAGGAGGCCTCCACCTCCTCGAGGATGTGCGTGGAAAAAATAATGGCTTTGGTCTCGCCCATGCGGCGGATCAGGGATCGGACCTCATGCTTTTGATTGGGGTCCAGCCCGTCGGTTGGTTCATCAAGAATGAGAACCGGCGGGTCATGCACGATGGCCTGGGCGAGGCAGACACGATGACGATATCCCTTTGAAAGGGTGTCGATGCTCTGGGTTCGGACGCTGGTGAGAAAACAGGTTTCCATCGCCAGATCGACGGCCCGGGTCAGGGCCACCCCGTGAAGTCCCCGCAGCTCACCGGCAAAACGCAGGAAACCAAGGACGTCCATTTCCCCATATGAGGGGGCATTCTCCGGCAGATATCCGATCTGCCGTTTGATCTTCAGCGGGGCGACGTCGACCTTCACTCCGCCAACCCGGACTTCCCCGGAACTCGCGGGCAGGTAGCCTGCGATCACGCGCATGGTGGTTGATTTTCCGGCGCCATTGGGACCCAAAAATCCCAGCACCTCGCCCTTTGCCACCTCAAAGGAAATGTGGTCAACAGCCAGCTTGTCCCCAAAGGCCTTGACGAGGTTTCGGACTTCAATCATGGAGAAGCTCGTTCCCGCAAATGTCGGCCTGGCGCGGTGGATGGCCTGATGGGTCCGCGCGGCCATGCGGATCGCCCCGAGGGGCGATGGCAATTTATTTCATCAACAAAATAGCCCGGGCTCTTTTGATCTCACGGGTGATTTTGCGGTGGGCGCGAGCGGACATGCCCGTCACACGACGGGGCAAAATTTTTCCGCTTTCCGTGACGAAGCGACGGAGGAGTTCAGGATTTTTGTAATCGATGGCCTCCGAAGCGAGGTCGGTGCGACGGCGTGGCATCGTGCGGTTGGCACGACGGAAGTTGGATCTGCGTTTTGCGGTTTTGGGCTGCATGCTGGGTGATTATTTGATCTCGCGGTGGAGGGTGTGCCTCTTGAGATTCGGGTTGTACTTTTTCTTTTCAAGCCGGTTCGGGGTGCGTGGGCTTTTTTTATTGCGGGTGGTGACGTAGCGGGATGGGGGTTTGCCTTCCCCACGGGCCTCCGTGCATTCGAGAGTGACGATTTCTTGTGCCATATAGTTTTAGTCTTTTGAGTCTGAGGTGTCTTCTTCGCTGTCTTCTTCTCCCTCGTCATTGAGACCAAAGAGAGAGGTTACCGGTTGACGCACGCTTTGGAAGCGATTTCGTTTTTCAAGTTCGGCCTGACACTCCACCGTGTAGCGGGTGAAGGGCAGCGCTTCCAACCGGGGATGAGGGATGGGTTTGTTCGAAATTTCGCAAACACCATACGCTCCAGCATCAATACGCTTGATCGCCTCATTGATTTCGTAGAGCGAGTCTTGCTCCATGGAGAGCAGACTCAGCGCAAAGTCGCGGTCATACGCATCACTTCCCGCATCCGCTTGGTGCATGCCAAACGCGCTCGCTTCACTGCCTTCGGCTCGTGACCGCAGGCTGTCCCTGGCCACCCCATTCATGGAGTCCAACAGCGTGTCCTTAAGAATAAGCAGGCGCTCACGTTGTTTCTTCAGGAAGACTGCTGATTTGGCCGAAATTTTTACCGGCGCGGCCTCTTCTTCGACGGCCTTCGGCTTCTTTTTGACGGCTGTCTCCTTGGAGCTTTTAACCTTCTCAGCTTTTGGCTCAGGCTTTTTGGCGTTCGGTTTTGGACTGCTGGAAGCCGCTTTGGCGGCAGGATTTTGTTTTTTGGTCACCTTGGATTTCTTGGGCTGGCTGGGTTTCTTGGAGACAACGGACTTTGCTGACGCAACCACTTTTTTGGAAACGGCCTTGGCCTTGGGGGATGCCTTGGGTTTTGTGGGAGATTTTTTTGAGCCTGCCATCGGATAATTTTTTGAAAAGAGGCGAATCATTACTCGCTATGGGATTGGCATGCAAGAGGAAATGCAGAAAGGTTTTCAATTAGTTGAGGCTCGCCAGTGAAGGATCCGGTTGCTTCCGAATGGAATTTTTCGGTTTTACTGGCATGAAGCCGCTGCATGGGTGATAATCCCCCCTTTAACAAAACTATACTCATGGGTCCTCTTATTCTCCTTGCTGCTTTAGGAATCGGTGCCGTTCTGGTGCTGATTCTTGTCATCGTCCTCCTCAACTTTTTTGGTGTCTGGCTCAGAGCAAAAATCGCCGATGCGCCCGTGCCTTTTTCCAAGCTGATTGGGATGCGTCTGCGAAAGGTGCCGGTCG
>JBGTAR010000182.1:0-16611 GCA_041749815.1 Terrimicrobiaceae bacterium | reverse complement strand
CACCCAGCGATCATTCTCCCGGGATGCTTCGAAGCTGACCTTGCCCCCGGATGGCGTGAACTTCACGGCATTCGATAACAAGTTGCGAAGCACGGCTTGGGCTTGTGCGGCATCAACCACCACTTTGGCTTCAGCGGGAATCGTATTGGAATAATGGAGATTTTTGCGATTCATTGCAAACCCGGAGAGATGGGTCACCTCTTCGACCGCATCTCGAAGGGAAACAATTTCGGCTTTCGCGGTGATCCCTCCCAACTGGGTGGCCGACCAACACAGCAGATTTTCCAGGCAGACATGGGACTTCTCAACATCGGCAGCCAAATCTTGGACAAGAGCCTCAAATTCCCCCGGCGCCAATGCCCCGCTTCCCAACATGTCGAGAGAGGCCTTTAAGTTCCCGACGGGACCTCTCAAATCATGCGCGATCACAGAAAACAGTTTTTCCTTGGCACGATTGGCCTCAGCAAGCTTGCGGTTTGTTGTTTCCAAGTTCTGAAGGTAGTCCGAGTTCAAAACCCGGAAAAACTCGATGATCCCTGCCAGGGCCAGGAGAAAAAGCAGAATGTTCAGCCCATAACGCAGGGGTGGAGTGATGGAATCCATCGGGCCGTCCTGGATCAGGACTTTTGCATAAAGGAAGGCGGCCCCATTCAGTCCGGCCAGAGCCCACCGAGTGCCCGGCCGATCCAACATCAACAATGACGCCGAGAGGGTCACCAAAAGAAAATTCTCCATGCCATTGCGGAACCACACCCCGGCAAAGAAAAAGACGAGGCAGGAACCGGCACTGAGCAGGGTCAGGGCTGTTCTTTGAAAACCTGCGGAGGACAACCAGAGCGACAGGGCCCCAACGGAAATAAATGCACTGTTGATTCCGACAAACGAGACCGATCCCTGCAAAGCGTTCAGGATCATGAAGAGAAGCCCAAACGCCAGCATAAGCCAAGCCCCGGCGTTCTGAGCAGCGAGTCGGCTTCGCTCAACAAAGGACATATTATCCCTTGCTCCAAGAAACAACGGAAGGAATCCGAGAGGGATGTTTTCCACCGCGTTTGGGGTCGCGTTTTTTTGGTGTGTCAAGATATTGGTCCTAGATGAATTTACTACGCTTGGGAGGTGTCAGAGAAGGAAATAATCGCATTTTTAGGGGGCCTGGGAGAAAATGAGGGCTCATGTCTGCTGAGCCACTCCATATTTTAGGCCTTTCCCGCACGGAAATTGCAGGGTTTCTTGCGGGGGCTGGCTGTCCGGCGTTTCGAACGCCGCAGATCTTGGACTGGCTCTACGGGAAAAGAATCATGGATTTTTCCAAGATGCTGAATCTGCCAGCTGACCTCAGAATCCTGCTGGCTTCCAACTTTCAGGCCCGCCTTCCGGAGTGTGTGGAGGTTCAGGGCTCGGAGGACACCACCCGGAAATTTCTCTTTCGGCTCTCCGATGGGCAGTTGGTGGAAACCGTTTTTATTCCAGCCTCCCCGGCTCTTTACGGAGACTCCTCGGATCGGCGCACGCTCTGTGTTTCCAGTCAGGTCGGTTGTGCCTACGGATGCAAGTTCTGCGCCAGCGGCCTCGATGGTTGGAAAAGGAACCTCAGCGCCGCAGAAATTGTCGGGCAACTGCTTGCCGTAGAATCCCACACGGGCGAACGCGTCAGTAATATTGTTTTTATGGGAATGGGAGAGCCTTTTGCAAACTATCAGAACCTGATGCGGGCCATTGAAATCCTGAACAGCCCATGGGGCACAGGGATCGGGGCCCGAAAAATCACGGTTTCCACAAGCGGTCTCGTGCCAAAAATTCGCGAGTTTGCGGATCAACCTCTCCAAACACGGCTTGCCATTTCCCTGCATGGAGCCACCGATGAGGTGCGAAACCGCATCATGCCGGTCAACACCAGATACCCCCTGGCCGAGTTGATGGATGCCTGCTCCCACTACTCGGTCCGCAAGAAACAGCACATCACCTTTGAATTTATCCTGATCGCGGGGGTGAATGACTCCCTTGACCAGGCCAGGGCCCTCGCCAAGCTTGCTGCGCCTCTTCGGGCAAAAATCAACCTGATCCCGTATAACACCGTCCAGGGTTTGGACTGGGTGCGGCCCGAGGTCCCTGTCCAAGAGAGCTTTTTAAGGATTCTTCAGGCGCAAGGGATCCCAGCAACCCTCCGCGGAGAGAAGGGACACGACATCGCCGCAGCCTGCGGACAACTCCGCCTTCGCCATTCCGACGGAGCAAACGAGGCAGAAACCCGGAAAAATCCCTTTGCACTGACCCCGCCCACAGCGTAACCCTTCCCGAAATGGCAAACGATGATTTTGATGAGCCCGGGGCATGGGACGAGTACCAGTGGGAACGATTCCTTCAAAAGCAGGACAAAAATACCGAAAAATATTTTGGCCTGCTTGAAAAATATCTCGACCACCCGGAGCGAGAAAAACTGATTGCCACGGAAATGGGCTGGGAATTTTTTGAGGATGAGGATGAGAAATCCTGGGATGAAGCTGCGGATGCCTGGTGCGCTGCTGAGATTGGCAACGGCGAGGGACCCGGGGAGGAAGACGATTTTGTCAACTCACCCGTTTATCATGACACCATGAGCCTTCACACCTGGGTCAGCGATTGGATTGACAGAACTCCAACCATCGAAGAAACCGAGGAAGCCGGGCACCTCGCCAGCCGATGTGCGGTCTGCGGAACCAAGCTGGCCACCGCTCTCGGAGAACATGACCCCAACGAGATTGGAATGACGATTGCCTATCTCAAACGCGCCCTCAAAGCGGCCAATGATGCCCTGAATGCCTCAGCCAAGCTGGTTGCTTCCCGGTCACATGACCCTCACCCAATCCTCCGCCTTCCAACAGCGGCTCTTCCAAGTTCGAAACCATGTCGTTGATCATATGAGCGTATTTCGCAGCGAGTGGAGACGCCGCCAGGGGGAGAATCAATGATGATTGAATATTCTGACAACCCGCACGTTAAAGATAGTGTGTGATGACTCTTCGGAGGCAGCCGAGGCCGGGCTGCTTCGACGCTCCAGAGATGGAGACACGGTCGCCTTCGGAGAACTCATCACCCTTCACCGGGAGAAAATTTATATGCAAATTTACATGATAGTCCGCAACGAGGAGGATGCCATGGACCTCAGCCAGGAGACATTTCTCAGGGCCTGGAAGTCCCTTCCCAAGTTCGATGGCAAGTTTCCACTTTTGACATGGCTGAGACGTATTGCCACCAATGCGGCGATTGATCTTTGCCGGACCCGGCAGCGCCGCCCCCAAGTGGAGATTGATGGGGGGCCGATCCATGCGGACGCCGCTTCCCGGACCACACCGACCGCGTTTGAAACACCCGGGGATGGCATTGATCGTGCCGACCTCAAGGCCAGACTGGAAGCCGCCTTCGACATGCTCAGCCCGGAACACCGCGCGGCCATTTCTCTGAAAGAATTCGACGGGCTTTCTTATGCAGAAATTGCCCAAGCCACCGACAGCTCCCTCGGGACCGTCATGTCACGCCTTCACTACGCACGCAAAAAACTCCAAAGCCTCCTGGCAGACCTTCGCAATGACCGATAAATCCCATGAGTTCACAGAATGGCTGGATGGAACACTTCCACCCGCCCGGGCGGCCCAATTCGAGGCTGACCCCGAAGCCCTCGCCGAGCGGGAAGCTTGGAATCAACTGAGGTCCAGCATGGTTACGGAGTTGGCGCCACCTCCCCTTCTCCACCCTGACTTTATCAATGCCAGGGTCTTGGAAGCGATTGAACACAGCCGCAAACCGTCACGCCATGCCGGGCACTCGTTCCTCAGGCGTTTGGTTTTTGCAGGTCTTGCCTCCATCTCCACGGCCGCAGTCCTGACCCTGATCTTTCTTCCTGATTCCTTTCGCAGGCCGAGTGAGAGCGAGTTTATCTCACAAGTCATCTCGGCAAGGGCCGGGAATCCCAAAGTAAGTGTGTCCTCATTCCACACCCAAGATGACCGCGGCGTGGTGATCTGGATTGAAGGCGCCCAACCCATTCCTTCGGGCGAAGTGGTGCGATGATGCGATTTGTTTTAGCTGCCATTTTGCTGTGTCTCCCTCTGGGCGGAGCGTTGGGAGGTGACCGCATCTGGTCGGCGGTGGTGCTTGCAACGCGCGAAACCCCTCCCCGCGCCGTGCCCAGCAAGCTGGCCGACTTCCAGGAAACTCTTGAGAATGTGTTTGGCTACAACAGCTTTTACCTGATGGGGGAAAAAACCAAAGATATCCACTCCGGTGCCACCGAGTGGCTTGTGCCTTGCAAACGAATCTACATGAAAATGTCGATCCTCGATACCAGCACGACCGGATATCGAATGCGGATTGAGTTATACAACAACAAAGACCTTCTCGTCACAACCGAGGCAAAGCTCGCAAGAGATGCCCCCCTCTACATCCGCGGCCCCCAATGGGGACAAGGCCAGATTGTGGCAATCCTCAAAGTGCGCTGAGCGATCGGGCGCCCCATCCAGCCTTTTCTGAAGCCGGAACGTGCAAGAGAGATGAAGTCGTGATTTCCTCAGATCGCTTGTCATGAAATTCCTATTTTTACATCCCTCCCTTAAAAAAATCCGCGATTTGGGACCTGCGGGGATCCTGGCTTTGGTCTGGTTGTCGGCCCCGGGCATCGCCGGGATTTATCTGCTCTACAAATTGGGCCCGGTCTCGGAGTGGCTGCAATCACTGGGAACTGCGGGGATTGTGATCTATTCCCTGGTCTTTCTCGTCAGCAGTGGTTTGGGGATTCTTCCGACCACTGCTCAGGCGGTTCTGGGGGGATGGGTGTTTGGCCCCGTGAAGGGCCTCCTCGCAGCTGGCGTGGCGTTTGGTGGGGCCGCCATCATTGGATTATTAATCACACGCGCGGTCGCGGGCCGTCGCGTGGAGTCCATTCTGGAAACCAAACCCGAAGCGGTCGCCATCCGGGATGCCCTGATCGGCGGAGGATTTTGGAGAAAAGTCCTCATGATCACGCTGCTGAGGCTCCCCCCTCAATCGCCCTTTGCCTTCACCAATTTCCTCCTCATCAGTTGCGGCGCTCCCACGGGTCCATTCATCCTCGGAACAATCTTTGGACTGATTCCCCGCACGGCGTTGGTCATGGCACTCTCTCATGCGGCCGCACTCACCGGAGCCTCGGACATTCAGGCTTTTGTGAAAGAGGGCCCCGGGTGGCCGGTCGCGGTCCTTGGCATAGCCCTCGTGATGATCGTGATGACCATCATCGGACTCATTGCCCGAAAAGCCCTGCTTCGGTTGCATGTGGATCCAGCTCTCCTGAAGCCCTGACTAGGATTTGAAGGAAGCAAACAGAAGGACGGACTAGCGATTGACTCATGCCCCGGTCTCCGGCAGCCTGTTGGCTGCGTGATCCGAATGAAATACCATGCCCCGGGCACTCCACCGGCGACAATCCTCCCCGTGGCGGGCACGGAGGATACCACCTCGACCCTCTCAATGGTGCAATATGACTTGGAAGGGATCTTGGAAACGCAGCTGGATTCATTCGAAGAATTGGAGCAGCGGTTTGATCCGGAGAAGGTCAACTGGATCAATGTTGATGGGCTGGGGGACATCGAGCTTTTGAAAAAGCTGGCCGAGCGATTTCATATTCATCCGCTTTGCCTGGAAGATGTTCTGAACACCACGCAACGCCCCAAAGCCGAGCAGTTTGAGGATCACATCTTTATTGTCAGCGAGATGGTATATTTTGAAAAAGACGGACGGGTTGTCGTCGAGCAGGTGAGTATATTTCTTGGGAAGAACTATCTGCTCACCATCCAGGAAGAGCCCGGGCATGATGTCTTTGAGCAGGTCCGGGCGAGACTGCGATCAGGGGGAGGATATGCACGCAAGATGAAAGCTGATTATCTGGCTTATGCATTGTTGGATGCCACGGTGGACCAATTTTTTCCCATTCTTGAAAATGTGGGCGACTCGATTGAGGACGTGGAAGACGAACTGATGGAAAAGCCCTGCAAAGAAACTCTGCACCGGCTCTACGACACCAAACGACTACTCCTTCAATTGCGCAAGGCGGCCTGGCCACAGCGGGAAATCTTCAGCTCGCTTGTGAGGGAAGACGTCAGCCTGATTAACAAAGAGACGCGTGTGTTCCTCCGGGATTGCTATGACCACAGCACGCAGATCATTGACATTATTGAGAGTTATCGGGACCTCGCGGCCGGGCTCATGGATGTTTATTTGTCGAGTCTCGGATTCCGCACCAACGAAATCATGCGTGTCCTCACGTTAGTGTCGGTCTTTTTTATGCCACTAACGTTTCTGGCTGGCGTTTATGGCATGAATTTTAACACCGCCAAACCATGGAATCTGCCGGAGCTGAACTGGCCGTATGGGTATCTGTTTTTCTGGGGGGTTTGCCTGGCAAGCCTTTTGGGGATGTTTGTGTTTTTCCGAAGGAAACGCTGGTTATGAAACCCGTTCTGATCTTAACCGCCGCGTTTGGTGAGGGGCACAATGCCGCAGCTCGAAATCTCCAGGCCGGGCTTTTGGCGAAGGCCCCGGACATCACCGCTCCAATTCATGACGTTTTTCAGGAATCTTACGGCAGGTGGAATGAAATCAGCAAAAAAATCTACCTGACGGCCATCAACCGCACGCCTCTGCTTTGGTCGGCCTGCTTTCGTCTGTTGGATGAAACGCCGCTGGTGGAGTGGCATATTGGCATTTATCAGGCCGCAGCGAGACGTCTTGACTCTCTGATCTCCGAGTTGCGACCTGGCGTGATTGTTTCAACCTATCCGGGGTGCAATCACCTGCTGGACTACGTTTGCCGCAAGCGCCTCCGGAGGGCCTTTCAAACCACAACGGTGATCACCGACTCACTCACCGTCAACTCAGCATGGCACACGGCCCATGCCGATGCCTTTATCGTTCCAAACGAAGCAACCGCTCAAGTGCTGCTTCATCGCGGATTTGCAACCGAGAAGGTCCACGCCTTTGGTTTTCCGGTCCCTGCGGTTTTTGCCGGGCTTGCCAGGAACCCCACGCCGCGTTTGGTCCCCGGGGACCCATGGAAAATTCTCTACATGGTCAACTCAGGCGAGCACTTGGCGTCTGAGGTTGTCCGGAGTTTGCTTGCGATCGACAACGTGGAGGTCACCGTGACCGTCGGGAAGAATGAGGCGCTGGGCCAAAAACTGGAAGCGCTCTCCAATCAACTCGACAGGCCCCTGCGCGTGCTGGGATGGACTCCCGAGATGCCACAACTCATGGCTGAGAGCCATCTTCTGATCGGCAAAGCCGGAGGGGCCACCGTCCAGGAATGCCTCGCCGCTGGCACACCCATGATCTTCACGCAGATCGTCCCCGGTCAGGAAGAGGGCAATGCCCGGCTTGTCCTGGAAAACGGTGCTGGGTTTTTTGGAGGAACCGCCAAAGAAATCGCATCATGGGTTCGAGAAAGCATCAGCGAAAACGGTAAGCGCTGGGAGGCCCTGGCCGCCTCCGCACGGGCCTTGGGCCACCCCGACGCCTCCGCAAAGTCAGCCGATTTTATTCTTAAACAAAACTCATGAAAATCACTGCTGCCATCTTCGATATTGGAAACGTTTTGCTTCCCTTCGACTACATGAAAGCCGCCAACCGGCTGATCCTTGAAAATCAGCCCGCCACATCCCCCGACCGCGCCACGGTTGTTGCCGCGAAGGAACAACTTGAGCTTGGGAAAATCGACCGAAGCGAATTCCTTCACCGTGTGCGACCGCTGTTCAATCACACCGGCCCGGTCGAGGACTTCCTGGCGATCTGGGAGGACATCTTTGTGGCCAACACCCCCATGCACGATCTTGTGGAAGAGCTTTCAGCGAGCATGCCCCTATACCTCCTCTCAAATATTAGCGACATCCACCGCGAATCCATTCATCGCGACTATCCCGTGTTTCGCTATTTTCAATCCGGAATCTACTCCTACGAGGTGGGCTTGTTGAAACCGGATCCCGCCATTTTTGAACTCACCGCCAGGCGGCTGAATGTGAACCCCGGCTCAACGCTTTTTATCGATGACATGGCAGACAACATCGCGGCAGCAGAGGCGGCCGGGTTTTGCTGTGTGCACTACTCCCACACCGAGCACGGGAAGGCCATGGAGAAAATTCGTTGGTATCTGGCTCAGTAACCCTCTCGCGGGATCGTCACATTTCTTCCAGGGTCTTCCCCTTGGTTTCTTTGACGAACCACCCTACAAAGAAAATCGAGGCCAGCGCAAATGCGGCGTAGATCCCATAGGATCCACCGAGCCCAATCGCAGCAAGGAAGATGGGAAATGTCATCGTGATCGCAAAGTTGGTGAACCATTGAATGAAACCGCTGATTGAGAGCGCCGCTCCACGAATTTGGTTTTTGAACATTTCGCCAAGCATCACCCACATCACCGGCCCCCAGGAAACCCCAAAGAAAAACACATACACATTGGCAGCAACAAGAGCCACCGGCCCGGCCGTGCTGGAGAGTTTGAGAGCACCATCCGCACCAACGCCGGATGTTCCGAAGATAAAGGCCAGAGTTCCCAGCGCGACGGTCATTCCAACGGAACCCGCAATCAACAAAGGTTTGCGGCCCAACTTGTCGATCAATGACATCGCCACCACGGTGGAACCAATATTCACCGCCCCGGTGATCACATTGATGAGCAGAGCATTCTCTTCCGAAAACCCTGCCGCCTGCCAGAGGACAGCTCCATAGTAAAAGACCACATTGATACCAACAAGTTGCTGAAAAGACGCGAGACCGATACCGACCCACAAGATCGGGTGAATGCGCCCGGCTTTTTTGTCAAAGAGGTCGCCCATGCGGGGCTTGTGGTCCTCATCCATCGTCGCTTTGATCTCAGCGACTTTTGCAGGGGCATCTTCGGCGGGGCTCAACCTTAATAACACTTTCTCCGCATGACTCTCTTTTCCCGCAGCGACAAGGTATCGGGGCGATTCGGGAATGACCAACAACGCTGCAAAAAATACCAACGACGGCACCAGCTCGGCCCAGAACATCCACTGCCATGCTTGAAACCCAAACCAAAACGGATTGGAAGCCCCTCCAGCGCTTTGGGCGATGATGAAGTTGCTCAAAAATGCAAAAAACAAACCCAACACGATCGCGAGTTGTTGAAGGGATGCCAACCGGCCTCGAATGGCCGCGGGGGCGATCTCGCTGATGTAGGCCGGGCAGATCACACTGGCAGCACCCACCGCCAACCCACCCAGCAAGCGGTAAACAATAAATTCCCCGGAAGAGCCAGCTATGCCGGAGCCCCAGGCACTGAGAGTGAACAGCACCGCCGTCCCAAGCATCACCGTTCTGCGCCCAAATTTGTCGGAAAGGGTCCCGGCAATAAACGCACCCACCGCACAACCAAGAAGCATGGATGCGACATTAAACCCGGTGTTAAGCGAGGAGGAGTTAAAGGACCTCTGAAGGGCATCGACCGTCCCATTGATGACGCCGCTGTCAAAACCAAACAAAAATCCTCCAATGGCGGCAACAACGGAGAGGAGAATGATCTGAAACGAATTGGCTGAGGGGGGATTGCTCATAAGGGGGAGGGTTCAGAGCCATCATCTCCGTTTTCGGAAAAACTGCAATGTCGGTGTTGGAACTGCCATGGACACAGCCATGACGTTCGAGGAGAGTCATTCTCCCCACCAAGAAGATTCATACGCCATACGACGACCAGCTTTTTCGATGGTGGGCCGCGACAGTCTCTTGCGCGCCCAATATTTCTTCTTGCCACAAGCGACGCAGCAAGTGCGCTTGAGAGCGTTGGTTATGAAGCATCGGTGTCGCCCTCCCTCACCCGGGCAAGTCCTTTGATTTGTAATATTCAACGTCTCCGGCCTCGGCAAATGATTGCAAACGATTGGCAAGCGCTATGAGTTCAGCAGAGGTGAGCTTGCGGAATTTTTCGATGAGAGCCACTTTGTCTTTCAGGTATTCCGGCTTTTCCGCTCCAGCAATCATAACCGTCACTGGCTGAGACAGGGCAAAATATACGCAATCCTCAAGCGAAAGATGGTTGGGAACAATGGGATCCACCGTGGTCCATGTGACCTTCGCGTTGACTTGCTTCTCCGCAAAAAAACGACCGTCCGCGAGGGTCTTCATGGCCAACATGCCATAACCAGCTTTTTCGGCTTTAGGAACCACCAGCTTCAAAAAACTGTGCTGACTCAACGCATCCACGGGATTGACAGGAAACTGACAGGCAGCAAACGCAGCCCCGGCAAGTTCCATCATCCGGAGGTGGGCATAGGGACTACTGTGGCCCGTAAATCCCAAATGCCGAATCAGCCCCTTTTCTTGGGCTTTCAGCGCCATATCCAAAACCCCGGCAGTCAGCCGATTTTCCACATCCTCCGGAGATTTCAGAGCATGAATCTGCCAGAGATCAATACGGTCGGTCTTCAGCCTGCGAAGTGAGTCTTCCAAGTGAGCTTGGGCAATGGCCGCTGTTTCCCCGGTCGATTTTGTCATGAGAAATATCTCATCCCGGTATCTGGGTGTGAGGTAGGCTCCATAGCGATCTTCGCTGGTTCCAGGACCATAACTTTCGGCCGTGTCAAAAAACCGAACGCCCGCTTCAAGAGCCGCCTCAATGGTCGCTCGGGCCAGTTCCTCGGTTGTCCAACCAATGTGAAACCCTCCCAACCCGAGAATCGTAACCAATTCACCGGTTTTTCCCAAAGCCCGCTTCGGTAATACTCTTCCAATCTTATCCGGTGCAGCTCTCAAAAGAGTGGACGGCAAAGCGAGCGTCAGGCCAGCCGCCGAAATATTTCGCAGAAAATTACGGCGATTCATAACCTTAAAACAAACGTCGTTTGCAGGTTTCCACAAGCGGAAATCCAAAAAATTCCCGTCCACGAAGATGCGTCATTTTTATTGGAGGAATGTGATGACGAGCAGGATGCTTATTTTTCATTTTTGCAATAAAGGGGTTGACGATAAAATAATCACATGATTGATAGTTCGCATGTGGTTTATCGAGAATTCCAATTCTTCCATTCCACACTTCCCCATCCCCCTATGAAAAAAAACCTTGCCTCAAGTTTGGCAGCGTTGGCTCTTTTGGGTCTGACGTCTGCGGTAACCACCACCGAAGCTGCCACCTACTACGTGGATTATGTCGGAGGTTCTGATAGTAATAATGGAACCTCCCCCGGCACCGCTTTCAAACGATGCCCGGGCGATAATTTCGCAACCGGGACGGCTCTAGCCGCCACGCTCACCGGCGGTGATGTCGTGATTTTTAAGGGCGGCGTGGAGTATCCGGTGGAGTTGATCCTCAAGTGGAGCGGGAGCCCCGGAAATCCGATCACGTTGGACGGCAACACGGCGGGCACCTTTGGCACGGGAAGTGCGATTTTTACCGGAGCCGACCATGTGACCTCTTGGGTCGCGTGCACATCTACTGCCGATGCGGGAGGAGCGACCGATTGGCAAAATTGCTATAAGGCCGTGCGTTCCACCCCGTGGTCGGAAGATCCTTTCATGGTCAATCTGTTTTATGATGGGAATCGCGGGGTTGTTGCGAGATCGCCCAATACTTTGGAGGCTCTTTATTGGGATGCGGTGGATGACGATTATGCGCCGCTCTCAACGGCAGAAATCACCGCAACAACAATCACATTTCCGGCAGGATTTTCGCCGGCACCAACAACAGGGCAAACCTGGCCGGAGGCGTGGGTTGGCAACAGGAATACTTCAAATTTCATCACCTTGCGTCCGGTCGTATCCACCTCGTCGGATGGAACGATTCTCACGCTTTCCAGCGCTTCGACGCCGCGAAGTTCCCTGAACAGCTTCGTGCTGTTTAACGATGGCCGACTTCTTGACCAGCGCGGGGAATACATTTTGACAGCAGACTCCACGCACGGGCCCCGCACGAAGATCGTCTTCTACGCCGGCCCGGGCGGTTCGGCCCCCTCGGATGCGTTGGTGTCCCAAAAGCGCAACACGGGAACGTATGAATATCGGATTGGCATCGATATCAATGAAAAAAGTCATTACATCATCCAGGGGATCACACTGACAAATTATGCCGGAGGCGTAACCACCAATCGCAATGGGCGCGGCATCTCGAACTATGAGAAAGGAATCGCCGGCAGCACCTCGGACATCCTCATTCAAAACTGCACCGTTCAAAATTGTCAAAACCTGACAAAGTCCGCAGGCATCAACATTGCGGCAGCATCCTCAATCACCGTGGATTCCTGCACCATCGTTGAAAATCCGGGCAATCGGGGCATTTCGTTGTCGGCAAGCAACAGTGTGATCTCCAACAATTTTGTGACCCGCGGTGGCGGAACTTCAATTTTCACCTCCGACGCCGACAACGTTCAAATCCTCGACAACGATGTCATCGACAACTCCGGCCTGCATGGCAATGGCATCTCCGTTTACAACAACTCGACCAACGTGCTTGTGGCCAGGAACTCTGTGATTGACAGCAACTTTGCTTTCACGGTTCAAGCCTCGTCCTACATCGATGTATTTTACAACGTGTTCAAACATCCTTCTGACGAAACGGGCTGTGCCGTTGCCGTCTACAATCATCCCGCAGGTCAACCAGCCGGTTCCTATATCAATATCCGAAACAATGTGATTCTTGGTGAAACCAAAAAGAGCTTGCGCGTGGACAACCAGACCGGTGGCGGATTTATGCCGGGGCTTGTCGTTGAAAATAACATCATCGACGGCAGTACAGCAGATATCAGCAAGATCACCACGATGAACAACAATTTATTCCTCTCCAAGTTTTCGGCTTCCGGCGGAACATATATCGGGCCAACCGATCACTATGTTCTGGGGGAACCACGTCCATTTATGGATGAGGCCAACAACGACTTTCGCATCGTTTCCACCTCCTGGGCCGTTGACAACGGGGTCACCTGGTCTTTTTCTGGAGGAGACCTTGTCGGCGACCCGATTGTTGGTGTCCGTGATGTGGGGGCCTTTGAATACCAACCTCCCTCCGAAGGCACGGTGTTTGGTGGCGGTAAGGGTCATTCGGTTGCTCTGAAAAATGATGGCACTGTCTGGACTTGGGGGCTGAATGACAAAGGTCAACTCGGCAGCGGCGGCGCGATTCCCGGCACAAACACCAAGGTTCCCGCGCAGTTAACAACCATCAGCGGTGTTATCTCCGTGAGCGGAGGCTACCAACATACCATCGCCTTAAAATCAGACGGAACGGTTTGGGCCTGGGGGGCCAACACTTACGGTCAACTTGGCAATGGCACCACAACGGACAGCTCAAGCCCCGTTCAAGTTTCGTCCATCACTGACGTCGTCCATGTGGCAGCAGGCCCCCACCACAACCTGGCTTTAAAAGCTGATGGAACCCTATGGGGCTGGGGCCGCAACGGCATGAATCAAATCATCTCTGGTGGAGGAAACAAGACGACTCCCGTGCAACTCTCAATCACCGATGTTGTGGAACTTGCGCCGGGAGGCTCGCATTCCCTTGTCCTCAAATCAGATGGCACCGTCTGGGGCTGGGGCTATAACACCTCCGGCCAACTGGGCAATGGCAATAACACAAATCAAGCCTCCCCGGTCCAAGTCACGGGGTTGTCAAATATTGCGACAGTCGCTGCAGGAGCCTCCCACTCAGCGGCAGTCAGCTCAACCGGCGCAATTTTTACCTGGGGTCAAAATACCAGCGGTCAGTTGGGCGATGGCACCACCACAAATCGGAACACTCCCTACACGGTGGCCAGCCTTACCGGCGGAGCCAGAGCCGTGTGCGGCCAGACTTACACGAAATTTCTAACGACCTCGGGAAATGTCTGGGGGTGTGGATCAAATGCCCAAGCGCAACTTGGGATCGGTTCGACCGGCGGGACCTCCTCCTCTCCCGTACAGATCACGGGTTTGACAGGCGTCTTGGATATTGGCACCGGCGATCACCACGGGCTGCATCGGAACGCTGATGGAACGGTGGCCACCGTCGGCTATAACTTGAACGGTCAATTGGGCGACAACTCAAATACCACCCGCTCGACACCCGTCACTGCTATTGGTCTCGACCTTGACTAAGCTCCGACGCCACAGTCCGCCATAACGGACCTGCCCCCCGAAGATCTTGCGGTTTCGGCCCATCTCCCAAATATTGGAGTCTTTGAGGTGGGCGGGTCGGCCGTTTTTGCAAAATCTCCACCCAACATGAAAACTCTATCCTTATCCATTCCCCACTTACTGGGCAGCCTTGCTCTTTGCGGCATGGTGATGACGTGTGGCCTCTCTGCAGAAACTTACTATGTGGATTATCATGCGGGCGATGATGCAAAATCGGGGAAAACGCCTGAGGACGCCTGGAAGCATGCGCCCGGGGATTTGCAGGCCAAAGGCAGCCCGGCAACCTTTTCACCGGGAGCCGGGGATGTGATACGTTTCAAGGGCGGGGTTGTTTACCGTGGAGCGATCCAAGTAAAAAGCTCAGGGGAGGATGGAAAGCCTATTGTGTTCGATGGAAACACCGCCGGGGATTGGGGGAGCGGACTGGCAATCATTGACGGGGGAACACCCGTCACAGGATGGAAGCATTGCACTTCCGCAGACGAAGCCGGGGGAAATCCCCGCTGGGCCGACATTTTCTACACCGATGTGCCCCGCCAAAAAGATTACAAGAAGCTCAACCTGACCAGCCAACAACACGCCCTCCCCATTGCCCAGCACCCGAATCCGAATGATTTTTTCTGGCAGGAGGACATGACAAATTTTTCGGTGACCAAGTCGCTTTTGCGCGCCGAAGGCGCTCCACAGATCACAGCAGGAGAAGGCACACGGGAAAACAGAGAGAGGCCGCTCACCAACCTCATCCTGGGCAGCGGTCGAAACGGACTGGCTGTGGTGGATCCCCTTCCGGGCGGCTCCTTCACCATCACTCTGGAGCATCCCACGGAGATTGTTGCCGTCGGCCTGGCTCCCCAACCCAAATATGCCGCTGTGAAAGACGTGGCCTTTTTCGGGGACGGCAAGGATCTTCTCCGCGTAGAACTCGCCAAGGGCGATGACAAAATTCAAAGGTTCGAGTTACCCAGCCCTACCACCATCACCAACCTGACGGTGAAGCTGCTTTCCGCCCACGAGGGCGAGCAAGGGACATTCACGGTGCTGCGACAGATCGCCGCCTTCGACCGCGATGGGAACGATCTTCTAAAAACCCCAGAAACAATGACACTCACGGACCCCGAGAATCTCACTGCGAAGGAAGAAAATTGGGGTGATGGCATGACCTTTGCCTTCCACGGAGGAAATAACCACGTCATCTACCTGCCGGTCAAAAGCTTCGATCCCTCCACAGGAACACTCGAGGTGGCCACAACCGCCGAGCGACAATACTCAGAAACCCGATACTGTCTCCTCAACTCCGTCCGCCTCATTGACCACCCCGGAGAATACAGTGTCGTGGATACCAACGACCCCAAGATTTCCCGCGTCCATCTGCTGCCTTCGGAAGTTCAGAACGGTCAACCCGCCGACATCGCACAGGCCAAAGAAGCTTATGGATTCTCCCTCGAAGGTGTCAGCCACGTCACGATTCAAGGCTTTCTGATCCGCAGGCAAAACGGCTCCGCCCTCATCGCTCAGGGCGAGGGGAAAAACATCGTCTTTAGCAACTGTGAGGCGACCCTCGTCCGCGGCACGGTCGTTGCTGTCAGCAAAATCAACGACATCCTGATCGAGAACTGCAATATCCACGATAATCCCGGGCACAGCAAAGGCATCGTCCTCCACACATGTGACGGAGCTGTCGTTCGCGACTCCCGATTGGTTCGTAACACCAGCACCGCCCTCGACTACTACACCTGCAGCAACGGGCTTGTCGTCGGCAACACGGTGCTGGAGAACAAAGGCTCGCACGCCAACGGGCTGACCTTTTATGTGGGCAACAAAAACATTTTGGTCGAGCGCAATCATGTCGCGAAGGGAAATGTGGCCCTGACGTTCCAGGAGGGGGAAAATCTCACTTTCCAGAACAACCTTCTGGATGGCGATGGGACGAACGCCGTGGTCGGGATCTGGCCATCCCAGCCCCTCAAAAATGTCCGCATCATGCACAACACGATTGTCCGTTCAAATCATGACAGGGATTTCACCACCGGAATTTTTTCGAACAGCCGCCGCATCGAAGGCTTGGAGGTTACCAACAACATCATCGACGGCCTTTTCAGCGACCATGGGGTCTTCAAGGAGGGAATATTCCGCAACAACCTGTACACTCGGATCGGCAGGGATCAATCCAAGGGCCTTGTCGGAAAGGATGAACTGGTCGAGACCGATCTCAAAACAATCTTCGTCGATCCGGAAAATGGCGACTTTCGTCTGAAACCGGGCAGCCCGGCGATTGGGGCTGGCACCAATGCCGGAGTCCTCACAAATATCGAGGGCACCCCCCGACCAGCCGGGCCAGTAAACATCGGAGGCTCCTCGCTAAAATGAGTGGGTGGAATAAACCGGTTTGATGGGGGCTGTGCGCCCCCAAACCCCGCACCGCTCGCCGCGGCAGGCGTTCGGAGGGAACGGGGATGGAAGGTGTCCTTCGGACAGAGTTGGCAGGACTGG
>JBGTAR010000181.1:0-7495 GCA_041749815.1 Terrimicrobiaceae bacterium | reverse complement strand
ATCCAGTCCGCACATTTGATCACATCGAGGTTGTGTTCGATCACGATGAGGGTGTTGCGAGCGTCGCGAAGTTTCATAAGCACTTCCAACAGTTTATGAATATCCGCGAAGTGGAGTCCAGTCGTTGGTTCATCAAGCAGGTAAATCGTTCTCCCGGTAGCGCGTTTGGCCAACTCGGCAGAGAGTTTCAAGCGTTGCGCCTCCCCCCCGGAGAGAGTCGTTGCGGACTGCCCCATCCTCAGGTATCCCAATCCGACATCCTGCATGGTTTCCAATTTTCCTGAGAGAGAGGGGATATTGCGAAAAAACCGGGACGCCTCATCAACACTCATTTCGAGGACATCGGCGATATTTTTGCCCTTGTAGGTGACCTCCATTGTTTCGCGGTTGTAGCGTTTGCCCCGGCAGAACTCACATTCCACATAAACATCCGCAAGAAAATGCATCTCAATTTTGATGACGCCATTGCCCTCGCAGTGCTCACAGCGCCCACCTTTGGTATTTAGAGAAAAGCGGCCGGCCTCATATCCCCGCACCCGTGAGGAGGGCAGGTCGCTGAAAAGATCCCGGATTGCGCCCATGGCCCCGGTATACGTTGCGGGGTTGGATCGTGGCGTCCGACCCACCGGAGACTGGTCGATTACCACCACCTTGTCGAACTGTGCTGTTCCGATGATTTCGTCATGAGCCCCCGGTTTTTCTTTGGCCCGGTTCAGATCGCGGGCTAACGCGGCACGGAGAATATCATTCACCAGCGTGCTTTTGCCGCTCCCTGAAACCCCGGTCACACAGGTCAGACAACCCACCGGAAACGCAGCATCCAAATTCTTAAGGTTGTTTTCCCGAGCCCCCCGCACCACCAACCACCCATCGCCCTCCTCTCCAGCGTCATCGCGCACTTTTCGTGGGGAAACCCGCTTTTTGGGGACAGAGATTTTTTGGCGCCCGGAGAGGTATTGGGCTGTGAGGGAATTTTCGGTTGCCAGGACTTCCTCCAGCGTGCCTTGGGCCATGATTTGGCCGCCGCGAGGACCGGCCCCGGGGCCAAGATCGAGAATATGGTCCGCTGCACGGATCGTGTCCTCATCATGCTCGACAACAACCACCGAATTTCCGAGATCACGCAAAGCGCGCAGGGTCCCGATGAGGCGATCATTGTCCTTTTGATGCAGGCCGATGCTGGGCTCATCCAACACATAAAGCACGCCAGCCAAGCCGGACCCAATCTGGGTGGCAAGGCGGATGCGTTGCGCCTCCCCGCCGCTCAATGTGCCACTCTCACGGTTGAGGTTCAGGTAACTGAGCCCAACCTCATCCAAAAAGGTCAACCGCTGACGGACCTCGCGCAGAACGTCGTGGATAATCTCTTTCTCGGACGGGGAGAAGACCAAGCGGTCCACCAACCCGAGGGCTTCGGAAATTGGCATCGCACAGAAGTCATTCACGTTGATTCCACGCGCCGACCCATCCGAGAGCGTCACGGCCAGGATCTCCGGCTTTAGCCTTTTGCCACCACACACCTTGCAGAGACGCCTTCCCTGAAACGAACGCAGCCTCTTCTTGGTGAACTCACTTTCGCTCGATTCATACAGCCGTTCCACCTGAGCCATCAATCCCTCATAGGGCTTATTGACGACTCGGTCCGCGGAAATTTTGGTGGAGAGAGAGCGGTCACCGCTTCCCTCAAAGAGCAATTTTTTGAAAGCGTCCGGCAGATCACGAAAGGGCTTGTCCAAAGGAACCGGACAATCCGCCAGCAGGGCCTCCAATTGGTAAGCGTAAAAAACCTTCATTCGCTTGTTGCTGGTCTTCCACGGCAGGACGCACCCCCCCGTCAGAGTGAGCTCCTGATCAACCATCAGATCGGGATCAAAAAACTGCTCCGTTCCAATGCCATGACATGCCGGGCAGGCGCCAAAATGGCTGTTAAACGAAAAATGTTTGGGTGTGAGCTTCGGCATCGTAAACCCGGTGTTGGGATTCGAGTAGTCGGTCGAAAATTTTTCATCCGTTCCGCGATCACTCCCTTCCCCCAACCGGCACACAACAATTTTGCCGTTTCCCCAACGCAAAGCCGTCTCGACCGAATCCACCAGCCGACTGCGAATCCCCTCACGAATCGCCAGCCGGTCCACCACAGCTTCAATCACGTGGGCCTTCGTTTTGTCGAGTTTGGGCAGCACTGTCTCCGAGATTTCTTCCAACCGCCCATCAACGCGCAGCCTCACAAAACCCTCCCTCCTGGCCTTTTCCATCACATCCCGGAATTCGCCTTTCTGATGATCGACTAGCGGCCCAAGCACCAAAAACCGTGTGCCCTCCGGCCAGGAAAGCACGGTTTCGCAGATTTGCTGGGGGCTTTGACGCACCACAGGCTCGCCCGTCACGGGGTCATGGGGTTTCCCAACCGCCGCATAGAGCAATCGCAGATAATCAAAAATCTCGGTAGTGGTCGCGATCGTGGACCGGGGGCTGGCGGTTGAGGTGCGCTGTTCAATGGCAATCGCCGGCGAGAGGCCTTCGATATAGTCAACATCCGGCTTTTGCATTTTGTCCAGAAACTGACGGGCATACGCCGACAGGCTCTCCACATATTTCCGCTGCCCTTCAGCATACAACGTGTCGAAGGCCAGCGAGGATTTCCCCGATCCACTCATTCCGGTCACCACCACAAATTTATTGCGCGGAATTTCCACGTCAATATTGCGCAGATTGTGCTGCCGCGCCCCCTTGATGCGGATCATGGATTGGTTGCCGGTCTCAGAATTCGCCATACATGCAAACCCTTACTGTAGCACACAAGCTGGGCGTTCCCTTCAAAAAGATTCGACTCCTAAGCGAAGCAGGCGTGATTTAAGGAGACCCTCCGGTGCCTCCTCCGCTCCCGCTCAAAATCCACAAGAAATGTGGTGTCAAGAATCATGGGGTATCCGGTGGGAGGTCCTCACGATTCAGCCGATCAATTGCAGCGAGATCTTCGTCTGACAAAAAACCGATGGTCACCCTTCCGGCAGACACGGGATTCCGGGATTGAAGGTTCCCTCGTCACCGATTAGAGATATTGACAAATGAGCACACCCAAACCACTCACGAGCCTCCCCGCCTGGAAAGCCCTCACGGCGCACCACAAAAAAATCAAGGATGTCACGCTGCACGAACTCTTCGCAGCGGACTCCAAGCGGGGAGAAAAGCTCACTGCCAGCGGAGCGGGGCTCTTTCTCGATTATTCAAAAAATCGGGTCACTGACGAAACGCTGAAACTCCTGCTCGAACTTGCCAAGTCATCGGGACTCAAGGACCGGATCGAGGCCATGTTCACCGGCGAAAAAATCAACATCACCGAGGACCGTGCGGTCCTCCACATCGCCCTGCGTGCTCCGAAAAATGCGAAGATCTTTGTGGATGGGAAAAATGTGGTCCCCGAGGTGCATGACGTTCTTGAAAAGATGGGTGCCTTTGCGAATCGGGTTCGCAGTGGCCGGTGGAAAGGTCACACCGGCAAGCGCATCAGAAACGTCATCAATATTGGTATCGGTGGCTCTGATCTTGGTCCGGTGATGGCTTACGAGGCCCTCAAACACTACAGCAAACGCGACATGACATTCCGCTTCGTTTCGAATGTGGACGGCATTGACTTTGTGGAGGCCACGCAGGATCTGAACCCCGAGGAAACCCTCTTTATTGTGTCCTCAAAAACGTTCACCACGCTGGAGACCATGACCAATGCCCAGAGCGCCCGTGACTGGCTGCTTGTGGGGTTGGGCGGAAACTCTAAAGCGGTCGCCAAACATTTTGTGGCGGTTTCAACCAACGCCGAAAAAGTTTCCGCCTTTGGGATCGATACCAAAAATATGTTCGGCTTCTGGGATTGGGTCGGTGGTCGTTATTCGATGGATTCAGCCATCGGCCTCTCCACCATGCTTGCGGTCGGTCCGGAAAATTTTGGCAAACTCCTTACGGGATTCCATAGCATGGACAAACATTTTCGAACGACCCCCTTCGAAAAAAATCTTCCCGTCCTGATGGGTCTGCTCGGTCTGTGGTACAATGACTTCTTTGGGGCTCAAACCGTTGCGGTCCTGCCCTACGAACAATACCTGAAACGTTTCCCGGCCTACCTCCAACAACTCACAATGGAGAGCAATGGTAAATATGTGAGCTTGAGCGGCACGAAGGTTGGTTATGACACCGGCCCAATCTATTGGGGCGAGCCCGGCACCAACGGTCAGCATTCGTTTTATCAACTGATCCATCAGGGCACCCGTCTCATTCCTTGTGACTTCATCGCCTTCGCCAAGGCGCTCACCCCGTTGGGCCGGCACCATGATATCCTCATGGCCAATGTCTTTGCCCAGGCCGAGGCCCTGGCCTTTGGAAAAACCCCGGCGCAAGTCAAAGCCGAAGGAACCCCCGATTGGCTCGTTCCGCATCGTGTTTTTGAGGGCAATCGCCCATCCAACACCATCCTCGCGGACAGCCTGACTCCCGAGGCCCTCGGCTCGCTCATCGCGCTTTACGAACACAGCGTCTTCACCCAAGGCACGATCTGGCAGATCAACTCCTTCGATCAGTGGGGCGTCGAGCTTGGCAAGGCCCTTGCCCAGGCCATCATTCCCGAGTTGGAAAGCCCAACCCCGCCCAAACTCAAACACGACAGTTCCACCAATGCTCTCATTAAACGGTACCGCAAGATGAAGGTTGCCAAATGAATGTTGCATCGATGGGAGGGACGGCGTGCCATTCTTTGACGAGCTGTCCAACAAGGCGAGAAAAGTCATGAAAATCGGCATCGCAACAGACCACGGCGGATTTGGCCTCAAGGAGGAACTCCTCACTCGCCTCAAAGCGGCGGGGCATGAAGTCACGGACTTTGGTGCCCACGCTTTGGACCCCGGCGATGATTACCCCGATTACGTTTTGCCACTCGCCCGTGCTGTCAGTGCAGGTGAGGTTGAACGAGGTATTGCCATCTGCGGCAGTGGGGTGGGGGCCTCTGTGTGCGCCAACAAAATTTGCGGAATCCGCGCAGGCCTCATCCATGACCACTTTTCGGCCAAACAAGGCGTCGAGGATGACCACATGAACATCCTCTGCATGGGCGGACGTACCGTTGGTCCGGAAGTCGCTTGGGATCTGGTGAAGGCTTATGTGGAATCCGCCTACAGCACAGAGGCGCGTCATCTGCGGCGTTTGGGAAAGGTCGCGGAGGTTGAGAGGCAGTATACAGGGCCTCTGTGATTGGCTCTCCTCTTGGTCTGGCCAACTTATCCTCGAAGCTGTCACCTGATTTTGGTAAGCTTCGAAAATGACTTCATTCCATGGCCTGGACCTGTCCACCAACAATGACGCTGTTGCTCGCGCGTTTGACCACTTTTCGCATTGCATTCTTCATGTGTCGCCTGGTGCGGAGCAGATACTCACTGACGCGGAAAATCAGCCTGATGAACCGGTTTTGAGGATGGGTAACGTGTTATTTTGGTTATTCGGTCAGACGCCGCAAACTGAGGCATCTGCAGCGGAGGGATTGCGTCATTTGCACTCATTGCCGCCCAGCGTTTTTAATCGACGCGAACACTTTTGGCTTGGGGCTCTCACCCAGTGGAGTCAACGAAACTTCGATGCCGCAGCGCTGGCATTTGAAGAACTCACCACGGCCTTTCCGCAGGACCTGCTTGCGGCCAAGTGTTGCGAGTTCATGTATTACATTCTTGGGCAACAACACAGCGGTCCACGCTCTCTCCAGCACATGCTTCGACTTCGCCCATTTCACCAGCACGATGCGGATTTTCTGGCCATGGAAGCCTTCGCGCATGAACTCTGCGGCGATCTCAAGTTGGCACGATTTCGTGCTGAGGAATCTCTCAGCGTCACTCCCGGCACGGTCTGGGCGCAGCATGCCATGGAACATGTTCTCCTTTGGGAAGGAAACAATGACGCCGCCCTCGAACTCCTCACCAGTTGGACTTCCGATTGGGAGGTCTGTGCTCGCCCTGTGCATTCGCACAATGCCTGGCATCTTGCCTTGGCAAGGCTCGACCGCCTTGAAACCGGGGAGGCTTGGCGGGTTTTTGATGATCACGTCTGGATGAAAACGCCAACCGTGGTGGTTGAGCAACTTGACAGCATCGCTTTTCTCTGGCGGGCGGAAATGGCGGGTGTGACCGTTGACGCCGAGCGCTGGATCGCGTTGTCGAAACAAATAGAAAATGCCTGCTCTGAACTTTTTATGCCTTTTGCCACCGCCCATTACGCGTATGCCCTGGCTCGTGCGAATGCGGGCGAGGCTTTGGAGAGGCTTCTTCACCTCACTGATCAGCGGGCACTACAACATGATGAAGAAGCGCTTCGGGTTTGGGCTCCGACCGGGAAGCCAGTTGTTCATGCCGCTGCGGCACTCGGCAAAAATCAACCACAAACCGCCGCATGCCACTTTGACCAGGCCATTGACCGAATGACAGAGATTGGTGGCAGCGATGCTCAGGATGACCTTTTCCGATTCGCCTACTTCGACAGCCTTTCCCGCGCTGGTCGCAAGGCTGATGCGGGCGCATATCTCAACTCCCGCCTTCGCCACAAAACCCCGAGTCCTTTGGAAAATGCCCTATTGACACAGCTTTAGCGCGATCTGTCTCACTATCCTTGCCATCATGAGTGCAGAGCGCTAGGATATCTGAATGAAATGCATGGTCCCATTACTTTTGGTTTGTTGGGTTCCCCTTTTGGGTGCCCAAGAGCCAGGGACAAAGCTTCTTGACCGCACATCCGGCATGCCAGACATGGAGCGGGTGAGTTCAATGCAAGGGAAACCTTTTGAGGGATCCGGGAAGATGAACCTTAAAAAGGCCGGGGGATTTGATCGGTCTGCTGGTGCGAACGGGGCTTTTCAAACCGGTTCCTATACGATGACGCGGTCATTTTTTGGCATCAAAAACCCATGGTTTGGCGGCAAGGTGGTTGATGTCAAATCCGCAAATATGAACACCGATTTTGTGATCCCCAACCTCCAGCGTGAGGTGGAAACCAAAGGGCTTGCGGAAAGCCGGTCCGCCCGAGAAGCCGACAAGACCGCGAATTTCCGTGACGAAACGGTGCCCACAAAAGCTCACGCACTCAAGGCGGGAGCTCAGGGTGCGATGGATCTCTTCGGTGAGCAGGCCAAAAAAGAGATGTCGATCGAAGACATTCGTGAAATCCTCAACAAAAAATAAAAGCGTTCCCCGATGCCTGAGACTTTGGATGCCGTAGACAAGCTGTGTGAGGGTGCGGAAACCGTAATCAGCAGGGAAGACCTTCGTAAAAAACTGGCCGAGGGGCGACCGCTCAGAGTCAAACTGGGAGTCGACCCCACAGCACCCGATATCCACTTGGGCCATGGGATCGTGCTCTCCAAGTTGCGTCAGTTTCAGGATGCCGGTCACGAGGCGATTCTCATCATCGGGGACTTTACGGCAATGATCGGCGACCCAAGCGGGCGTTCCGCCACTCGCCCCCAACT
>JBGTAR010000180.1:0-5594 GCA_041749815.1 Terrimicrobiaceae bacterium | reverse complement strand
GCCAAGGATCCGGCTGTCGAGAATCACAATCAGCCCTTTGTCTGAGCGGGTTCGGATGAGACGGCCCACACCCTGGCGCAGTTTGAGGATGGCTTCGGGCAGCGAATATTCTTCGAAGGCGCGTCCGCCTGTGGCCTCGATCGCTTCCAGGCGGGCTTCGATGAGGGGGTGGTCCGGTGTTGCGAAGGGCAGCCGGGTGATGATCACATTGGTGAGGGCTTCCCCGGGCACATCCACTCCGGCCCAAAAACTGTCCACCCCGAAGAGGATGCTGTGCGGATTGTCCCGAAACTCCTGGACCATGCGGTGGGCGGGTTTTCCATCACCCTGCACCAGCAGCGGCCACCCCTTCTTCTCAAAATGTGGTTCCAGCTTTTCGGCGACCGAGCGCATGGTTTGGTAGCTGGTAAAAAGCACAAAGGCGTGTCCCGAGCTCTCCCCGGTGAAGTGGGCGATCCATTTTTCCAGTGAGGCGGGGTAGGCGGGATCTTTGGGTTCCGGCATCTGTTTCACCAAATGCAGGTCCATTTGAGTTTTGTAGTCAAAGGGGCTGCCAATGCTCACCGGACGCGAAGCTTCCCCGCCAATACGGTTTCGAAAATAAGAAAGATCCCCGGAGCCCACCGCAAGGGTTGCACTGGTCAGGATGCAGGTGGATCCGTCCCGGAAGAGCATTTCACGCAGCGCGTCCGCAAGGTCCACAGGAGCCGCCTTGAGGGAGCAAAAGCTGTCGGACCGCCCGTACTGTTCCACCCAATAGACATGATCCGGGGTGTCGAGCGATAGGAAATCGAGGATCCCGGCGCGAACCGCCCTCAAGCGGGAAGCCGCGTCCGCGAGCTCCCCCCGCCGCGAGTCGTCCTCCTGCTTGGACCCAAGGATCCCGATCAATTCGCAAAGTTTCGACAACGCATCACAAAGGTCCGAGGCATCTGCAATGCCGGTTTCATGGATGCGCTGCACCCGCCCGCGCGTGAATTTGCAGCGCGTGCTCACCTCCTCAAAAAACTCATCAGCCAAAGGCAGAACCGAAGCCACGGCCGCACATCCGGGCCCCTCCCGAAGGGCCTGCATAAGCCCCTTCTTGGTTTTTGGGTTGTACAGCCGAAGCAGGGCCCGCCTCACACCAAGTTGTGAGACGTCCATGCCAATATGCTTTGAGGCCACGTCCTCGAGCGTGTGGGCCTCGTCAAAGATCACAAAATCATCCGCAAAAAGGATCCCCTTGGTCCGGCCGGAGTGATCCATGCCCCCCGCAATGGTGAAAAATAGCGCGTGATTCAGCACGACCACATCCGCTGCCGCCACCCGTTTGCGCAGAGCCTGATAAAAACACCTTGGGTTGCTGCCGCACGTCTTGGGGGTGCAGATTCCTTGTTCACTCCGCACCTCCTCCCAGACCCGCGAGGACGGTTGCTCGATAAAATCACTCAGTGACCCATCACGGGTCGTCTGACTCCACTCCCTGAGCCGATCGAGCTCCTTGCGTTCCTCGGGCAGAAACAAATCCCCACCACTGGCCATTGCCCGCTCCAACCGCATCCCGCAAAGAAAATTGTGACGCCCCTTGAGGAGAACGGCATCAAATTCCAGGGGAAGCAGCTTCTGAACGAGGGGGATATCTTTGTAGATGAGTTGCTCCTGCAGGGCGATCGTGTGGGTGGAAATCACGGCTTTACGCCGCGTGCGTTTGGCATGCATGACGGCCGGCACAAGATACGCCAGCGACTTCCCGACTCCTGTTCCAGCCTCCACGGCGAGGTGACCGCCGGACTCAAGGGCTCGTGCCACCTCTTGTGCCATCTGCTGCTGCTCCGCCCGGAATTCGAAGTTGGCTGCCTTCGAAAGCAGCCCATTTTCGGAAAAGATTTCCGCCACCTCCTGCTCAAATGTCCCTCCGGCACCCACGCCAGGCTCCTCATTCAAAGAAATCATAGTGGGCGGCCAAGGTGGGCGCAGTGTGACGCGGTGTTGACGAGCGGGGTATCTTGCATTTACGGGTATCTGTTCGCGGAAGAAGGTATCACTGAAAAAGCCCTCCGCACAAAATCAATTGATGACGATTCTTGACCGATACGTATTAACAAAGTTTGCCCTGCCTTTTGTCTATTGCCTTTTTGGGTTCATAGCCATCTGGTTTATTTTCGACCTGAGCGACAATCTTCCGGATTTTCTTCAGGGCAAGGCCTCCTTCGGTTTCCTCCTTGCTTATTACAAATCCCAGATCCCGGAAATTATTGTCATCAGCCTCCCCATTGGCGCTCTTCTGGCATTGCTTTATTCCCTCACGGCGATGTCCCGCACCAACGAGATTATTTCCATGTTGGGTGCCGGCTTGAGTGTGACCCGGATCCTGATGCCGCTTTTTGCGGTTGGCCTGCTGCTTGTTGGCGTGACCGCCTATTTCAACTACGAGCAGGCTCCCCATGCGGCCATGCACAAAAAGCAGATGATCAAGGATGTGAAACGTGACCGGCCCAAGGAGCCCGGCCTGACCGGCCACCTTTACCGCAACCGTGAGGATTTGCGGACCTGGTACATGAAACGGATCGAGCAGGGAAAAAACCAGATCTACGAAGTGCAGATTGTTCAGCAGAATAACCAGGATGACATCACAGCCCAGTATTATGCCCGCGACGCTTTTTATAACCCCGAGGATAAGAAATGGGTTCTTTATCACGGGATGTATGTCGAGATGGACAAAGAGCGCCGCGAGACCAGTAAGGAAATGTTCGACGCCAAAGTGATTGAAGGTTGGAAGGAAACTCCATGGCGCATCGCCAGCTCGGTCATGAATCCCGACTATCTCTCGGTTCCTGAACTCAAAGATTATCTCCTGTTTAATCACGATTTTCCCGAGGCCCGCCTGGCACCCTACCGCACCCAATTGGCCTACCGCTACGCCCTGCCATGGGTTTGCCTGCTTGTGATTTTTCTGGCTGCGCCGATGGGCATCGTTTACTCGCGCCGGGGAATCCTGGGAGGAGTCGCGATTGCCATTGGGCTGTTTTTTTCACTCGTTTTTGTCAGCAGTCTGTTTATCGCTTTTGGCAAAGGCAGCAGGATTCCACCCCTCGTTGCCGCATGGGGTCCGATGGTGGTTTATTTCGGCATCGGCTTCTGGTTGCTCTGGTACCGGTCCACCAATCGCGACCTTCCCAAATTTAAGATTCCCGGCTTTTGAGCGATCCAACGTCCAACGAATCCGGCGGCTTGAAGGGGATCTTTTGGGCGCTTTCTGAATTTCCTGCTCTTACCAAGCCGGCGAGGTGGTTCCGTCGAAAACTCTGGCTGCCGACCCCGGAAACCATCCATGCCACCCTGGACACGAGGGCTCTCAATGCCGTGCGTCAATTCCATGCCCCCGGGGCCACGGATCAAGCCCTTCGAACCACCCTCAGCCAGCACAAATACCTGGATCCTCTCCGTCAGATCCATCGCAACCTGCGGCGTGCTTCAGAACTTGATCTTTATGGACGTCCCGCACTGGAGATTCTTGATTTGGGATGTGGCTCTGGCTACTTTCTCAAAATCTGCGAGAAGCTCGGTCACAAGGCCACCGGATTCGATTTGGATGAAAGTGCCATTTACCGTGACCTGATTGCCAGCCTGGGGGTTCGTCGTGTCATCGGACGGATCGATGCTTTTGAACCTGTTCCCGGCGTTGCGTCCCGCTTCGATCTGATCACGGCCTTTGCCATTTGTTTTAACAACCACAATGAACCGGCTCCGTGGGGATGCGACGAATGGGAATATTTTCTCAAGGATATCGCCTCCCGACTCTTGAAACCTCAGGGAAAAATCGTCCTCAAACTCAACCCCCGCGAAGGCGAGGTCGGGGATGCCAGATTTTATACCCCCGAATTACGAGCTTACTTTGAGCGGTTGGGCGCAAAAATCGAGGGACCACTATTGACCTTCCGTCGCAAACCCATTCTTTCAAAAACCGGCGTGGCTTTGTGATTCGGAGTTAATTTAGCCAGACATTTAGCAGCCCGAAGGGGCTTGCTCCAGCGGGGGAATTCTTTTCCGAGATTTCCAATCGCACAGCCTGGCAGCGGCCGGCCGGGATCTTCACGCTCACGAATTCGCCGCTGCTGAAGACATTGTTTGTGTCATGCCAGCGGCCGCTGACATCCTGCCATGAGCTGCTGATTTGAAGGTCGCCCAGATTGCGGGTGAAAAGAAAATTGCAATACCCGGCCTCTGCGGTGGGCTCCACCCGGATAATCAGTGTGGTGGGCAGTGGAATGTGAGGGGGTTTTGCGAGCTGGCTGTCTGCGGGCAGATCCTGCTTCAGAAGGGTGTCGCCATGTCCCCCGGACTTGGCGACAATTCCGGGATCCGGTGTTTGGACCCCAGGAACTGCCGGTGGCAGGGAGACCCCTCCTGCAGTCACGGAGATCACCCCCATCGGTCCCGGAGGCATGAAATAGACCCGGTGGTAATTGATCAAAAGTGGAAATGTCACAAAACGAACATCATTCGGAAAATCAGACCGACCAGGTCGGCGATCCTCGGCCCAGGTGTTGAACTCGGCATCAATGGTCACAAGTTGGCCCTGCAAGAATGCCGCCGTGTCTTTTGTGCCGGATTCCAAAGGACGTCGGTCCTTGAGGTTCCACTTCACCAATTTTCCATAATTTTTGGGAGCCCACAACCGCGTTGATTCAGGAAAAGACCTCTCCATAAATACACCAAGCGCACTCCAGTTTTGGCGCGGAGTCAGGGGCTCCCCCGCGTTCAGTCCGCAAAAAATGACTGCCGCAAAAACCGCAAACCCGACATGCAAAAGAGGCCTGATGGATCGAAAAACTCTCGCCCCCAGAATGCAGCCGGCCACAATGACAGCGAGGAACGCTTCCGGGCCTCCCAGAAACGCTGCCGTCCGTAACGGCACGGCTCCGATCATCAGAAAAAATGCCGTCACAGCCACCACCCCGGATGCCACGACCCCGACCGTCAGCCGAGCCCAACTCGGTGCAAACCGCGCTGCGGCCACAAAGGCCATGATCAGCATCACCATCGCGACAATCACCGAAGACCCAAAGGACACAAGGTCATACGGAACCAAAAACTGGAAAATGCGCATCACACTTTCAATGCTGTTAAAATTGTAAGTCGTGCTCTCGGCGTAGTCCTTGCCGTATTCGGTCGCCACCTTCAAAACATCAATCGCCAAGGGCAGGTACAGCATCGAAATACCAACCGCAGCCAGCAACCCCGCCCCAAACGTCTGTTTGGACGGTTTGGCCAACCACGCCAGCAGAAGCAGGCTCCCACCAAAGACAAGGAAATAAGGGAGGGTGTAACTCCCGGCCACAACGGCGGTCGCCAGCACGGCCAGCCACCGCGCATTCCTCGTGCGGGCCCACTCGGCAAACGCGACCGAAGCCAGCACCCCGAAAAAAAAGATCAAGCCATATCCCCGGGCCTCAAGCAGCGTTTTCATCGCAAAATGGTTCCCCGCAATCAGCCCTGCAAAAAATGCCCCCGGAATCAACCAGCCCCTTCTCCAACCAAATCCGACAAGCAAACAAAGACCGGCTCCCACGCTCAACAGCGAAACCATGCGTGCTCTTGGCGGCCAGGTG
>JBGTAR010000179.1:0-6006 GCA_041749815.1 Terrimicrobiaceae bacterium | reverse complement strand
CTTCCAAAACAGCAACATATCGTTCAAATGAATAAAATGCCTCCCGACTACGCAGATCTAGCAGTGATCAAGGGTAAGCAGCGATTCGCCCTTTTGGACAGGCTTGAATGGGCATTCGAATTTGAAACTCCGGGGAATGATTACGGACAGATCACCTCTCCAGATGTGAACGTCGTGAGAAAGGCGATATCCTTGCTGACTGAGAAATAGTCGAAGTATGCCTGTCCTTTCCTCTTGTCACACTTTCGATGCACCCAGTTAAACAGCAAGAATGCCCCCTCGATCTGCGCATGAGTTTCGGTGAGCGGAACTCTCATTCCGAAACCAAAAAGTCGGCGGGCAAGGGACTGCCGCGCCCTACCCTTGGCAGGACAGGCTGGCGCACGCGCGAAGCGCCCCATTGCTGGTAAGGCTGGGTAGCCCCTTCCCCGCCCATATGTCTGCTGAGAATTTCAAGGAGGATTGAAGACACACGTAAACGAGGACCAAGCCCATGTCCTCCTCTTCCTTTTATCACACCTCGGCGCAAGTCGCGCCTCTTCCGAGTTTTATCCTTTCAATAAAGGAAGTAATTTAATAATAGTTTCCTTATGAATAAGGAACAATTGAAATATATCTACACCGAGGCGGAGGAGCGTTCGCTGCCCCGTGTGATACCTCGCGATTTGCAGGTGCCATTGGGAAGCGGGAAGGTGGTCGTGTTAACGGGGATTCGGCGTAGCGGCAAAACCAGTCTTATTTACGAGGCGATTGGTAGGTTGCTCGCAGGCGGCGTGGACCGGGAGCGCATCATCTATCTCAATCTGGAGGACGACCGCCTTTTCCCGATCATGGCGGACGAATTGGATTTCATCATCCGGGCACATACCGAACTCCATCCCGAACTTGCCGCAGAAAAACGGTATCTTTTTCTCGACGAGGTCCAGGCCGTTGAGGGCTGGGAGCGCTTTGTCCGCCGGGTCTATGATGGAGGGGAGTGGGAGGTCTATTTGACCGGCTCCTCCTCCCGTTTGTTGCGAAAAGACATCGCATCTCCCATGCGCGGTCGATCTTTGCATCTGGAGGTCTATCCTTTGAACTTTCCTGAGTTTCTTCGCTTTCGTGAAGTCGAGGTGAAGCCAAATTCGCGCACCTCCGAGGCAAAAGCGATCAAGTGCCTGGAGGAGTATCTGGAAACAGGTGGTTTTCCGGAGGTGGTTCTGGCCGGGCCAGAATGGCGTGGGGCGATCTTACAGGAATATGCTGATCTGATCCTTTACAAAGATTTAATCGAGGGTTTTGGAATCGGCAATACCCACGTGCTCAAACTGCTTCTCAAACAGTGCATGGGGCATCCGGCGGGGTTCTTCAGCCCCAATAAGTTTTACTCCACTTTGCGCAGCATGGGTGTCGCGGTGAGCAAGGATACCATCTACGCCTACCTCGACCACCTCGTCGAAGCGTTTGTCGTTTTTCCCGTAGAGAAATGGGATCGATCCTTACGGGTGCGAAGCATGAATCCATCAAAGATTTATGTCATCGACACCGGGTTGGCGGGTCGCTTCTCGGTGACTCCGGATCGCGGAAAGCGGCTGGAGAATGCAGTCTTTCACCATCTTCGCCGCCGACACCGTGAACTCTACTACTTGGCCAACGGCCACGAGGTTGATCTGGCGAGCGCAGAAGACAGCCCGAAAGCGGCATGGAACATCGCATGGACGATTCACGACTCCGAAACACGGGATCGCGAAATCCGCTCCCTTGCATGGGCGCAGGCCCGCTATCCCGGCATTGATACGGCCGTTGTTTGCCATGAGATCCCTGATGTCTGGAATGATGAACCGAGACTGATCCCGGCCTGGCAGTTGTTAACTCAGGTGATCGATTAAGAGTTGCACTGGCAGGGACTGGAGAACCATCCTCTGCCAATGCCATATCTGAATTTACAAATCACGAAGGGAGCCACGCGGGAACAGAAGAAGAAGCTGGTGGAAGAATTCACCGCCTCTCTTGTGCAGCACCTGGGGAAAAAGCCGGAGCATATTCATATCGTGATTGATGAAATCGACGATGAGAATTGGGGTTATGCCGGGATGCTGACCGATGACTTCAGAAAGACCCAACGAGACGGAAAATAACGTGGGCACCACGGTTTAAATACACCGTCCGCCATCCACCTCCATGCAAACTCCGGTCACGTAATCCGAAGCCGGATCCGCAAAAAACACGGCTGCGTTGGCCACATCACGCGGCAGACACAGGCGACCGAGCGGGATGCTGGATAAAAACTGCTTCCGATTCTCCGGCGTGTCCTCCGTGCCCATAAATGTGGTCAGAAGCGGTGTGTCGGCTATTGCGGGATTGATGGAGTTCGCGCGGATGTTGTCAGTGGCCAATTCCACGGCGAGTGACTTCGTCAACAGCGTGACAGCGCCTTTGGACCCGTTATACCACGACAACCCTGGCCGCGGCCGCACCGCGGCGGTCGAGCCGATGTTGATAAAGCACCCGCCCCCCCGTTTGCGAAACACCGGCACACAGTGAATCGCCGAGAGGTAAATGCTCTTCACATTCACCTGATAGAGGCGATCAAAGAACGCCTCATCGACCTCAAGCATGGGCCGGTTCAGATGGCTCATCCCGGCATTGTTCACCCAGATGTTGATCTCCCCGAATTTTTCGACGGTTGCATCGACCAGGGCCTTCATTGCTGCGGAGTCGGCCACATCCACCTGACTGGCCATGGCCTCATGCCCTTTCGCCACCAGATCGTTCGCAACCCCTTTGGCTTTGGCCTCGTCGAGATCTGCCACGACGACCTTGGCTCCGAGCTTTGCGTATTCCTGACAGATGCATTCACCAAAGCCCGAGGCGGCTCCCGTGACGACAGCGACTAATCCCTTTAAGCGTGAATCAGACATAATTTAGGTTTGGATAAATTTCTTTGATAAAAACGAGGCCGCACCGATTAAAACCATTCGGTACAAAATGCAGTTCATTGGGGGCATTGAAAACTGATACGACTCTGCCAAATCGACCCACCAAACGCCACATCTTATTTCGCTACTCCTGATACGATATTCTGACCACTAAGTTTTTTTTCCGAACGTATCATCCACCTCGCCAGCGAAGAATTGGCGTCCGTGAATGAGGAGACAGAGCACAATTCCCACCCCAAAGGCCCACGCAGCACCTTTGGTCGCCAAGACTGCGGCAATAATCCCCGCAATGCCGAGGTCCCGCTGACAGCGCGACTCTGTTACCCCGATGCGGACGCTCACGTAACCTTGAATCAGCAAGGTGAGCGCTAACGCAATGCCGAGAATCGGCTGCAACAGGGAAACGATCGGCAACAATAACAGGCCTGTGTTGGTGCCCCAGCGAAAGGATCCCGAGCCGCCAAAGATGGAATCCATCGCCTTCCGCCCTTCCTTAAATCGCTCGACCACCACAACCTGCATCGCCGCCCACAGGGGGCCGCACATGGTCACGTCAGGGCCGAGCATGCTCATGAAAAAATTCCTGGCGCCGAAGAGCAGGTGAGACCTGTCCGGGTTGTAATCAATTTTCTCGTCAGTCCGCACATGTTGTCCTTCCGCAATGATCGCTTTGCTCTGCAACACATCCCCAAACAGCACAATGTATGTCGCCAGCACCGTGGGGATCGCCGAAAGGAACATCATCAGTGGCGGAAACCCCAGCCCAAAAACCGTGTAGTGCAACCAAAGGTTGGTGAAGTCCGGCTTGCTAATGCCCCATTCCATGCGCGACCACTCCACTTCCCCCACGAGTGGTGCTACGAATAATGCGAGGATGATGACCGGAAAGATGCCCAGTTTGGAAATCATGACAGCGATCGGATATTTGGTTTTTAGCTCTTGAAAATGCCGCGAGAATATCAGGTAAAACGCCGCCCCCACGCAGACCGTGATGCTGATGGGATATGAATCAAAACGTCCTCCCTCCTTGAACACAGCCATGATCGCCGCCAGTCCTGCTCCCATGATCACTCCAGATTTGATGGCCGGGGGAATGAGCCCAACCAACTTCCCTGCCATTCTGGTAGCACCCAGCAATATCGATAAAATCCCCAAGGTGAGCTGAAAGGCGATCAACGCAAAGACCCGCAGTTCTCCCTCGGGAAATTGCGCACAATAGGCCATAATCAGCGGGATTGCCGGAGTGATCCACCCTGGCACCACCGGGTCCCCCAACAGGTGATGGATGAGATAAAACAGCCCGTTCAAAATCACCACGGCCAAAGCGACCTCAAAGGGCATGCCCAACAGCTCAACCATCAAGGGAATGGCCGCCAGATCGACCGCACACATAAGTAGCCCCTGCAAATAGTCCGGCCACTCAAACCGGTAATGGATAAATGGCAGGCGCAGTTTAAATGGTCCGAGCCCAATAAACGGGGTCTCGTGTCCAGCAGGCCGAATGTGCAACATGGGGGGTGGAGGTAAAAAGGGGTCGACTCGCCGGAGGTTGCCACACTGTGATCATTTCACAAAAGCGTTTTGTTGTGATTGCCAGCGGTTTCCTTGGACGTTAACCAATTTTGTCTGCCATCGCCCCACCCAGCGCCAATCTCAAGAAGCAACTCTGCGTGGGAGTTTTGGGTCCCTTGGCGAGGCCAAAAAGAGGGTGAGTCACGCGTGTTGGCAGTTAGGAGCAGTCGATGGGGGCCTATAATTTAAATGTCGTTTGCAAGATTACATCGGTTCGGAGCGGGAACATGGGTAACAGAAGAGGGGTTGAAAAGGATCCCATTCGACCAAAAACCCCGCATCGAAGCGAAGCTGCCTTGTCCTGCGGTTCATACTCACGGGAGGATTTCTCGATCGCGCGGGCCTTGAAGTTGGGGGATGCTTGAACTGAGAGTGGAAAATTGACTTGTGTGTGAGGCCTGGGGGGAATAAAGCCGTGGGCCTGATGAAGTGGTTTTTGCGGAGCAATAATTTTATGGAGAGGCCATTGCAGGCTTTGGCTGAGTGAGCGAACGCGTCCGGGTTCGAGCCAAGTTTTTTTTTGAGGGGGAGCGGAAGTTTTTTGTCAAGGGGACGACGTATGGGCCGTTTGCTCCGGATGAGGCCGGGGATTATTTTGGTTCGCCGGAGCGGGTGGCCCTGGATTTTACGGCGATGGTGGAGGCGGGCATCAACCTTGTTCGGATTTATTATGTGCCGCCAACGTGGTTTTTGGATCTCTGTGCCAGGCATGGATTGCGATTGCTGATTTCGATCCCCTGGGCGGAACACCTGGAATTTCTGAATGATCGCAAGATCTGCCGGGAAGCGGAGCAAGCGGTGGTGGCGGGGGTGGCAAAAAATGCCGGGCATCCTGCAATTTTCGGGTATTTGGTAGGGAACGAAATTCCGAGCACGATGGTCCGATGGCTGGGAGCCCGGCAGGTGACAGAATTTGTTGAGCGTTTAATCTCGCTGGGAAAAAGCCAGGACCCCACGGCCTTGTTTTCGTATGCGAGTTACCCGCCAACGGAATACCTACTTCCTCAGAACTCTGACTTCACCACGTTCAACGTGTATTTGCACAACCGTGATGATTTTGAGCGCTACCTGGCCCGATTGCAGAACCTTGCTGATGACAAGCCTCTGCTCCTCGGGGAATTTGGGATGGATACGATCCGACATCCTGAAGAGGAACAATCGGAGATGCTGCAATGGCATGTGGAGAGCGTGGTGAGTGGTGGGTTGGCTGGAACCATCATCTATGCCTGGACGGACGAATGGTTTCGCGGAGGGCAGGAAATTTTGGATTGGGCCTTTGGACTCGTGCGGCGGGACCGCACGCCCAAACCCGCCTATGATACTGTCAAAAGGCTTTTTTCAGGGTCCGGATCAATCACGGGCCGGGTTCCCCTGCCCCGCTACCCCAAGGTCTCGGTGATTGTGTGTTCCTACAATGGTGGGAAGACTTTGGATCGCTGCCTGCAATCGCTGCGGGAATTGGATTACCCGGATTACGAGGTGGTGCTTGTGGACGATGGATCGAAGGACGATACCG
>JBGTAR010000178.1:0-4221 GCA_041749815.1 Terrimicrobiaceae bacterium | reverse complement strand
GTCACATCGGCGGAATCGCCAACCTGGCTTTCCACCCACTTGCGTTGCTGAAGAAGTTTTTTCAGGGCTGTTGCCACTTTCTCAGGGGTTTGACCCACCGCAGTCAACTGAGCCACAAAATCCTCTTCCGTGGGGAACTGCGCACGCAGTTTGGCAATTTCGGCATCCACTTCCTCATCGCTGACAGTCACTTCCACAGCAGCTTTGGTGATCAGTTTGTCGGTGATCAGGTCATCCAAGATCTGACGATATCCCTCCATTTTTTGTTCGGCAGTCAGTTCTTCAGGTTTAATCCCTGAAGCTTGGGCCGCCTCGCTGAGGGCTTTGTCCAATTCTTCTTTAGTGATATTTTCGCCATTGACAACAGCGACAGGATCTTTGAGTTCAATGATCACAGCCGCAGGAGCGGCTTCAGGAGCAGCTTCGGCAGAGGGCTCACCAGCAGTGACTGCGGGTGCGGCGGCGGCTGGCTCAGCTGTGGCGGCAGGCTCAGCTGCGGGGGTTGGCGTGGTTTCTGCCGTGGGGGCGGGTTTATCGCAACCGACAATCAGAAATGCAAATGTCGCAAGTGAGGAAAGGGTGAGCGGGAGAAGGGTTCTTTGCATAGTAGGAAGCATCAATTTGCACAGGTCTTGAGAATTTTCCAGCGCTAAATTCCCGCAAGGGATAGATTTTCACGCGAAAACCGTGGAAAATCCCCTGATTTTCATCACTTTGTGGGCCTGATGTGAATGCTCTGGATTTTAGAGAAATCACGGCATCCAGAGACTGTGATGCACTTTCACCAGGCATTTGTTGGGCTCAAATCGGGCCGGCAAGGCACGGTGAGCGCGAAATCAATCACGTTCCACAGAAGTTGAGTTCCCTCGACTCAGAAAAGGAGTCCAAGCATCAGGGCGGAAACCCGAAGGAAAGCTTCACGGCAAGGTATTCAGGGTGAACGGCTCCTGTGTTTGTTCGAATAATGAGCGGAGGTTCAATCCACGTCTGGCCGTGAAGGGGAGACGGAAGATCGCATGCACGCATCATGCTAAACAATCCAAGCAGAGCCTTGGCTCCCTCACGCAGCACGACAGGGCGCCAACGCACAATCACCAATCCAGCCTCCGCGGAGGCGGCATGAACGCGCTCGAGCTGATGGACAGGATCCACGGGGAACACACAGGCAAAAATTCCGCCTGGCGCAAGGTGGGCAGCAGCCGTGAGACAATAATCGGCAATGCTTCCCCGCAGCTCAAACCGGCAGGCCATCTTCTGGGGATGATCACTCTCCGGCCCACTGCCTGATGGAAAATAGGGCGGGCTGCCAAGAACCAGGTCAAAGGCTTCCTCTGAACCCAGGATGCCGGGATCTCGGAAATCTCCTTCCCGGATCTCATACCGCTCCGTGAGTCCATTCCAAACCACCGACTTGCGGGCCAGGCGCACACTTTCTGTCTGGGCCTCGACTGTGACGAATCGGGCGCCCGGCAACCGCCAGGCAGCAATCATACCAACCGTTCCGATCCCACTGCCCAGATCCAGAACGGAGCTGGCGGAAGGACACAGGCTTGTTCCATACCATGCGGTCAACACATCATCGGTCGAGAAGCGATGGCCGTTCTTCAATTGAAAAATACGGAAGTATCCACTGATGGCATCCAGGGACTCTTCGTTCCCGATCTCCGGCCCCTCCCCAAGCGCTCCTGGAGGAATCGGACCGGGTTTGGCCCAACCTTTGAACACAGGATGAGAGTATGACGGGTCGACCGTGCTCAAATCTGACATCGCTGCAGATTGCCCGGAAAACCGGACGCTGTCCACCTCAGGAACGCTTCGGTCGAAGCCAGCCTTTTCCCGTTCGCGTTTTATTCCTCCGTGGCAAGGAGACTGCGCACGGAAATGTCTTCGTCGATCTCCTCCCAATGAATTCCAATCCCTGGTCCAATAAAGCGCCAGTTGAGTCGCTGCTGCGGTGATGCGTTGCGCAATCGTGGGAACCACTCCAAAGGTGCACTGACACGCCGACCGTCAACGAGCGTCACATCGATGGAGTCGTCCGTGATGACAACGTCGATGGCCTTGGCTTCAGCCTTGGTCCTGCCTGTGGCGAGTAATGTGTTCATTCCATATCCTCCGTATGAGTGCTTCGTTTTGCTCGATCAGCTCTCTGATCTCCTTAAGTTGCTTGCTGCGAAACCCATATGATTCTGCCAGCATGATCGGATCCATCCAGAATTTGGCATAATTCTCGGCATTTTCAATGTGAATGTGTACCGGTTCCTGCGCTTCACGGCTGAAAAAGAAGAATCTGTATCCCTCATGTCGAAAAACTTCTGGCACTCAGTGATCGTACCACGATGCGGAGGCGAGGGAAGCGCATATTTTTGTGTGTCCTGCCTCACCTATCCCGAGTCGCTGGCGCGAAGGATGCCTACGATCCCCGCCGCTGACTCCTCGCGCTTCTTCCTTTGATCTTTCGATCTCGGTAGCCTTTGGCGAGCGCACGTGGTCTCCCCGGGCCATGCAAACATACCTCCCTGCTGATCCGCGTCAGATGCCCATCGGAATACGTGCCATCCGCCGCTATGGCTACTGCCACCCTGCCGCCAAAATCAAACGCGAACGCCTCGCCTTCCACACTGGCATCCCACTTGTTCTCGGTGCCGACGATCCTCCTCCTCCCAAACCCGCACCCCTTTGTCCGTGCTGCAAACAGAAGATGGTCTCGGTCGTGCGACTTCTGGCCCTGTGGAAGATTGGACGCGATCCTCCACGGAACATCCCATCTCCAGCATGACACCTCACTCCAATAAATCTCCCAAGGATGGCATATTTCAAAATTACGAATCAAGCCCCGCAGAATCGTGTGCCAAAATAATAAACAGCTTCCACATCGTTAAGAATATGACCTTCCACAAATCAC
This sequence comes from Terrimicrobiaceae bacterium, assembly GCA_041749815.1. Taxonomy (GTDB): domain Bacteria; phylum Verrucomicrobiota; class Verrucomicrobiia; order Chthoniobacterales; family Terrimicrobiaceae; genus JAJTZA01. The sequence continues at coordinate 1,316 of JBGTAR010000178.1, read as the reverse complement.
CGATTCGAAAAAAAAGAAAAACCAGTTTTCCGGAACCGCTCTCGGATGCAGCTAAAGTAATAGCTCAACACGTCATGGCCTCGCTCACGAGTGCCACGATCAAAACATAAATCGCATTGCCGCCCGCCTCTTACCAACCGGGCTTGTTCAACCATGGGTGCAGTCGGAGGGCTCGTTCCTCGCCTCCGCTACACCCTTTACCGTTCGGCATTCATTGCCTTATCTCCGGAAAATCCAACGGATTCTCAATAATAAGGTTGTAGCATGCGTCGAGAGCAGGCTCAAGATCAGTCTTGTTGTCTATCGAAAACATTTGAAGATATTGCTCTTCGGATGGCTTGCATATTGCTTCTAAGAGCTGATCGTCGTCTATGGGCTTTGCATCTAGTCCAATCGTTTGAAGTGCATTCTGTAAATTTGCTAGAAGTTTGCTGCAATCGAGCACTTCCAATGCCTCTATAAGCATCTCGATGCGGGTTGCAGTCGTGACATCAAAATACCCCATCCAGCCGTTAGGGGTGAATGCTGCATCGAGAAAAGTGATCTCCGCAACAATCATTTCGCAACAAGTCAGTGCTGTCCCTGATCGGCGTTTATTAGCGAGGACAACGCCCAAGTCGTTAATCGATAGACTTTGCTTTGGCATGATGAATTCTTTTGGCCCGTCCCGCATGACCTGCCCCGGAAAGCTGGCGGTCGGGGTGCTTTAGCAGCCCGAGTGCCAGCTTGTAGGGGTTAGGTCGATGCGCCCGTTCGGAATGTTTCATTTTGTCGCACTTCAAGGTTGATCGCGCGTTCTTGGCTCTATGTAGGAGTGCTCAAGTCCGATAAAGTCGCGCATCCACTCTTCTGATGCCTGAAGATGCATTTGAGCATTCTGAATGTTCCTAGCCACATTCGTATCGCCCTCTTGGAGCTTGCGCATGGCAGTTGCCAATTCGAGATGAGCCGGCACAAGTTGGTCACTATATGGATTCGCTAACAGGGAGAGCTTTGATTGCTGTATACCGAGGAAGTATCCCCCTATTCCGCCTACCGCAAAGGTAAACGCAGCTATGATAGTGACGATGAGAGGCTTCATTTTGTTGCCGAGACTTTATGGTTGCGGGCTCCGGTATGAAGTGGTGAACGCGGCCTTGAAAATAGGCGGTGTGTTTGTCGTTCTATTACCGCGTGCTGCCTGTGAGGGCCTATCCGCAAGAACGGCTCCGTACTGAGCGGAGATTCGTTCTGAATCATCAACATGAAACAAGTGAACTGACAAACACACCACAATGAAAAAACTACTCTACATCGGCCTCGATGTCCATAAAGAC
>JBGTAR010000177.1:0-5997 GCA_041749815.1 Terrimicrobiaceae bacterium | reverse complement strand
GGCGGAGCAAACCCGGTGGCCGTCATTGCTGTCGAGGCAAAAAAAGCACCTTTTTCCGACCGTGTGGAAGCCCTGGGGACACTTCGGGCGAACGAATCGGTGGAGCTCATGGCCACCGTGACCGAGCGGGTCACGTACTTGGGTTTTGAAGATGGGGTCCGCGTGGAGAAGGGCCAAGTTTTGGTCAAGCTTTCCTCGACCGAGGAGGAAGCCCAACTCACCGAAGCCACCGCCACCACCAACGAAGCCCGCCTCCAATACGATCGGGCCAAGCAGTTGGCCGAACGTGGGGCCTCGTCGGTCTCCGCTCTGGATGAGGCCCGTAGGAATTTTGAGACGGCCTCGGCCCGGGAGGGTGCGATCCAGTCGGTGCTCGCCAATCTTGTGGTGAAGGCCCCCTTTGACGGCATTGTTGGGCTGCGAAATATCAGCGTGGGAGCACTCGTTCAGCCCGGCGACCTGATCACAACAGTTGATGATGACAGCACGATGCTTTTGGATTTTTCAATCCCGAGCTCCTTCCTGCCGGTGATCGAAGCGGGCAAGAAAATCGAGGCCAAAAGTGCGGGGTTTGAGGACAAAGTCTTTCGTGGCAGCGTTCGCAGTCTTTCCAGTCGGATCGATCCCGTGACCCGGACGGTTGTTGTGCGGGCTGAATTGCCAAACCCTGAGCGATTGCTCAAGCCGGGGCTTCTCATGACGGTGGAATTCCAAAGCAACCCACGCGAGGCCGTCCTTCTTCCCGAAGGGGCGCTTCTTCCATCAGGCCGCAGCAACTTTGTGATGGTCGCCTCCCCTTCCCCCACCGATTCCTCCAAGATTTTTGCGGAGCGGCGTGAGGTGACCATTGGCAGCCGCCGGGAGGGAGAGGTTGAAATCACCGAGGGACTGGAGGCCGGGGAGCGTGTCGTGACCCATGGCGGCTTCAAGCTCGCCGATGGGGCCCCGCTGCAAATCACCCTGAAGGAAGAAAAGCCCCTCCCAGACCAGATGGGCAGCGCGCCAGCCCCAGCGAACTAATGCTCCTCTCCGACGTTTCGATCAAACGGCCGGTTTTTGCTTCGGTCCTTGCGCTGCTTCTGATTGCGTTTGGGCTTCTTTCATTTTTTCAGCTCCCCCTGCGCGAATTTCCAGACATCGATCCCCCGGTGGTTTCCATTGAAACCAATTATCCGGGGGCCTCCGCCAATGTCGTAGATACCCGCATCACCGAAATCATCGAAGAGCGGATTGCCGGCATCGAAGGCATCGACTATATCGAGTCCACCAGCGAGGATGGCAGTTCCACGATTTCTGTGTCCTTCCGTGTGGGAAGAGATGTGGACGCCGCAGCGAATGATATCCGCGACCGCGTCGCCGGGGTGCTGGACAATCTGCCCGACGAAGCAGACCCGCCAGAAATTCAAAAGGTGGACTCCAACGATGACGTCATTTTGTGGCTCAACCTCGCGGGCCCGGATCTCACCGTGCCGGAACTCACGGACTACGCCCGCCGCTATTTGGTGGACCGTTTTTCCGTTCTTGATGGCGTCGCCCGCATACGGGTTGGGGGGGCTCAAACCTATGCCATGCGCATCTGGCTGGACCGTCAGGGGCTCGCCGCCCGCAACCTCACCGCCAGTGATGTGGAAAATGCCCTCCGTGCAGAAAATATTGAACTTCCCGGCGGCAGCATTGAGTCGGACACCCGCCAGTTCACCGTCCGCACCCAACGCGCTTTCCAGACGGCAGAGGACTTTGCAAAGCTGGTGGTGGACCGGGGCGATGGCGGGTATCTGGTCCGGCTGGCCGACGTGGCCCGCGTAGAAAAAGCCCCCGAGGAGACCCGCACCTTCTTCCGAGGCAATGGGGAACCCATGATTGGCCTTGGCATCATCAAGCAATCCACCGCCAACACCATTGATGTGGCGCGTGCCGCAAAAGCCGAAGCCGCACTCATCAACCCCACGCTGCCTGAAGGGATGGAGATCAAATACAGCTATGACACCTCGGTTTTCATCGAGGGGGCCATCCGCGAGGTTTATTCCACGCTGCTCATTGCCATCGTTCTTGTTATTCTTGTGATCTATCTCTTCCTCGGAAGCGCGAGAGCCACCCTCGTGCCTGCGGTCACGGTGCCCGTCTCCCTCATCGCCACATTCATCGCCCTGAACATCCTCGGGTTTTCTGTCAATATCCTCACCCTCCTGGCCCTGGTCCTTGCCATCGGCATTGTGGTCGATGACGCCATCGTGGTTCTCGAAAACATTTTTCGCCGAATGACCGAGGAGGGGGAAACCCCGCTTGTTGCCGCCTATCGTGGCACCCGTCAGGTGGCCTTTGCCGTGATTGCCACCACGCTGGTTTTGATTTCTGTTTTTGTTCCCATTGCCTTTTTGGATGGGGATTTGGGACGGCTGTTCTCTGAGTTTGCCCTGACGATCTCCGCGGCTGTGGCGTTTTCCAGCCTCATGGCCCTCAGTTTGTCCCCCATGGTGGCCAGCAAGGTTTTGCTTCCCAAGAGCGGCTCCAACCGCATCACCGCGTTTGTGGATCGGGTTTTTCAGGTAGCTCAATCCAGCTACCTTCGTTCTCTCAAGGCGGTTCTGCGCTGGCGGGTGATTTCGGTCGCCATCTTTTTGGCTTTGGTGGCTGCCTCCGGTTGGCTTTACACCCAGATAGCCTCGGAATACACCCCTCGCGAGGACCGTGGCGCATTCTTTGTGCTGATCAATGGGCCCGAAGGGGCCACGTACTCCTATATGGAGAATTACATGAACGAGATCGAAAAACGGCTCATGCCCTACATCGAGTCTGGTGAAGCGGATCGCCTTCTCATCCGGGCACCCCGTTCCTTCGGAAATCTTTCCAACTTTAACTCAGGAGTGGCTGTTTTTGTTCTCTCCGACTGGGCCAAACGTCGCAGCGCTTGGGAAATCATGCCCGAGGTCCGGGCAAAACTTTCCGACCTGCCCGGCGTGACGGCATTTCCTGTCATGCGCCAGGGCTTTGGCGCACGAATCGCAAAACCGGTTCAATTTGTCATCGGAGGCGGCTCCTACGAAGAGTTGGCCGAATGGCGCGATATCCTTCTCGGAAAAATCGAGGAGAACAATCCGGGGTTTGAAGCGATTGATTGGGATTACAAAGAGACCAAACCCCAGATTCAGGTAAATATCGACTATAACCGTGCCGCAGAACTTGGCGTGACGGTCGGAAATATTGGCCGCACCCTCGAAACCATGCTCGGATCCCGAAGGGTCACAACCTACCTCGACCGGGGGGAGGAATATGACGTGATCCTGGAAGGCGAGCGTGACCGTCAACGCACCCCCGCCAGTTTGGAAAACATCTACGTTCGATCCTCCCGGACCAACGAACTGATTCCCCTCTCCAACGTCGTGAGCTTGAGCGAATTCGCCGACTCCACCACCCTCAATCGCTACAACCGGGTGCGTTCCCTCACCATTGAAGCCAATTTGGCGGATGGTTTTGCCCTGGGCACCGCTCTGGATCACCTGAATGCCCTCGTCAAAGAACACCTGCCTGCAACCGCCGTCGTGGATTACAAGGGGCAATCCCGCGATTTCGCTCGCTCGGGTGGCTCCATTTTCTTTGTTTTTCTTCTCGGACTCGTCGTGGTCTTTATGGTCCTTGCTGCCCAGTTTGAGAGTTATGTCCACCCCTTCATCATCCTCCTCACCGTTCCTCTCGCGATCGGTGGCGGCCTGCTGGGCCTTTACCTCACCGGCAACACCCTCAATATCTACAGCCAAATTGGCCTCATCATCCTCGTCGGCATTGCCGCTAAAAATGGCATCCTCATCGTGGAATTCGCCAACCAACTCCGCGATGAGGGCAAAACCTTCGATGACGCCCTCCTCGAAGCCGCCCGCGTCAGGTTGAGGCCGATTGCCATGACAGGTATCACCACTGCCGCCACCTCGATCCCCCTCATCTTCTCTTTCGGAGCCGGGGCTGAAACCCGACTCGTCATCGGTGTCGTCGTCCTAGGAGGCGTCCTCATAGCAACCCTCCTCACCATCTACCTCGTCCCCCTCGCCTACCACCTCCTCGCCCGAGGCACAGGCTCCCCAAACGACGTCGAAAGACAGCTTTTGAAGGAATCTGATGGAAATCCCGGCGGGTGATCAGAATTGGGCTGCAAGAAAACGGATGACAATAGATCATGAAATCAGCCCACATGGAGGGATCGCTGAGACCTGCTTGAACTTTAAAATTTTGAAGCCTCGGAGGGTTCGGGGAAGTACATCCTGACAGCAGGATCATTTTGATAGGGTACAAAAAACGGGTCGGCCAAAAGTTTAGAAAACAAGGCGGGTGACACTGCCCTTTGAAACCCATCAAAAGCACGGGCAGCACGGTCTGAATTTCCATCATTCAGGGCAACTGCAGCCGCCCCTAAAAGCCAGAGTTGGGAATGACGGGAGACACCAAGCTGCTCATACGAGGCTATCAGAGATCTAACCTCATCAATATTTCCGGCCTCGATTTTCACGATGAGGATCAAGCTCGCAACCTCAATGTCGCTTGGATCCTTACTTCCGGCCTCCTCCAAATCGCTGAGGGCTGCTCTCAGGTTGTTCTGTTGCCGGTAAAGCTTGGCGCGCTGGACCAGACCCACGGAGTTGTCACGAGAAAGCTCAATCGACTTCTCGAAGCATTCGAGAGCCCCCGCCATGTCACCAACCGCCTGTTTAGCAAGCCCCCGTGCCACCCATGCGTCACTTTCTCTAGGGTCCAACTCGAGAAGTTCATCGGCAAGTCTGGACATTTCGTCGAAATTGGAGGCAGAGGAAGCCTCTTCAAGGCTAGTCCGAAGCTCGTTAATTTTAATGGCTTTGAGCTGATCGTCAGTCAGTTCGGGAGGAGGTAAAGGCGTTGATTTAGTTAATGGGTCAGCTGCAGGTGAGATCTGAGGTTTTCCGCTTGTTTGAGTGGTCAAAAACCAAATTCCAGCAACAATGAGAATCCCCACGAAAACCGTAACAAGAATTCGAGCCGGATTTTTGTCTGCCTCAAGATCTTTGAAACTTTTTAACCCCATAGAGCTTGAACATAGAGAATCACAGAAAGATTTGACGAGGGAAATCTTTGGTTTTGGTAGAGTTGCTCTGACGGCAATCCGTGAACTCAACGCAAGATGGCTCCGTGAACGCTGCTCCATTGAGCTGGAATCCTTGAATACTTCAGAAGGGTCTCAAGAGCACAAAAGTGATATTTAGCACCAATTTCGACACAATATGCTCTGATTGAACACTTTAAAGCACCATCATGACGTTCAAGAAAAGTTATCCCAGGGAGGACTAAAAATACGTGTTTTTTTTTGTAGACTTCCAGATCAAGTGTTGGTTAATCTGCATCACGTTGCGCTGAGAAGTAGTGGTGCGAATCAACAAAACAAAACAAAAACAAAACAGAGTGAATAAAATGAAAACTAAAATTACAACAAAAGCGGCTGCAGCGATGGTCTTGGGAATGACTCTCATCGCAACAAGCCTTCATGCAGATCCAGTGGTAGACTGGTCAGGTGGGACTTGGGATAATGGTGCCAACCCTTCTGGTCCTTACCTGAATGGACAAATCACGAACCAAACCACTTCAGACGGTTTGACAATCTCCACAGCGTGGCAGACATTTGGCTCAGCCAGTGGTGTCTCAACAGGCACTGAGAATCTCACAGTCTCTACTGTGCTCAATGGTGGTACGGCAACGCCAAGTCTCAGAATCCAGCAAATCACCGATTCAAACTTTGGAACTCTTCTCAACTACACAACGTTGACTTTGACGTTCTCTTCTCCGACAAGCTTGAAAAATGCTTTCACAATTTTTGATGTAGACACTGCGGCGAATGGCTCACAAATCTGGCGGGACTTCATTTTTGTCACAGCATCACTTGGTGGAAGTGATTTGACAACCAATTACACAGTGTCAGCTCCTAACAATGGAACGCTCACGTATCTCGGTGAAGCAGGAGTGCAAGGATTGCAAAATATC
>JBGTAR010000176.1:0-23774 GCA_041749815.1 Terrimicrobiaceae bacterium | reverse complement strand
ACCCTGTTTCTGTTCGTGGGATTTGCCAGCCTCTGCACCATTCTTCCCGGATACGAACCGCCGACCGGATCCCTCTCGACCACGGTGGCACTCGCACTGTGCGTCTTTGTGGCCGTGCCGCTCTTCGGGATCGAGGAGCAGGGCCTCGGCGGCTACCTCAAGTCCTATGTGGAACCGACGTTCATCATGCTGCCGTTTAATATCATTAGCGAAGTCTCTCGCACGCTGGCCCTGGCCGTCCGTTTGTTTGGAAACATGATGAGTGGGGCGATGATTATCGGCATTTTGCTAACCATCACACCATTCATTTTTCCCATCGTGATGACCATGCTTGGCCTGCTCACCGGCATGGTGCAGGCCTATATCTTCAGCATTCTTGCCGCCGTTTATATCGCAGCTGCCGTGCGCACACAAAAACCACGACCTCTTCCCAACTCTCAACCAACAACAAACTAAAAAAAGGAGATCCCATGGACAACATGACAATTATCGCAGTGGCCTCCATCGTCACCGCCGGCGTCACCACCGGTTTCGGAACGATGGGGCCGGCACTCGCGGAAGGGAAGGCGGTCGCCACCGCCCTCACCTCACTGGCCCAGCAACCCGACGCCTCCGCAACCATCACACGAACCCTTTTCGTCGGTCTGGCGATGATCGAATCCACGGCCATTTATTGTTTTGTGGTCTCGATGATTCTGATCTTCGCCAACCCGTTCTGGAATCACGTCATTGCTGCCGCAGCCCAATAACCCATGCTCATTGATTGGTTCACGGTCGGGGCGCAGGTGCTCAACTTCCTCATCCTGGTGTGGTTGATGAAGCGCTTTCTTTACAAACCGATCCTTGATGCCATCGATGCGCGGGAAAAACGAATTGCCAAGGAACTGGCGAACGCTGACACGAAAAAGAACGAAGCCGAAAAAGAACGCGACGAGTTCCAGAAGAGGAACGAAGCGTTCGACCAGGAGCGTGCTGAGCTTTTGGCCAAGGCGACGGAAGAGGCAAACACCGAGCGTCAGCGCCTCATGGACGAAGCACGTCAGGCGGCGGACGCCTTAAGTGCCAAGCGTGCGGAGGCGCTGGAAACCGAAGCCAAAAACCTGGCTCAAGCGATCACCCTGCGGGCTCAGGACGAAGTATTTTCCATTGCACGAAAGGCCCTCTCGGATCTCGCCACTGCGACTCTGGAGGAACGCATGGTCGAGGTCCTTCTCCGCCGTTTGCGCGAGATGGGTGGCGAGGCGAAAGCCGCTCTCGGCGAAGCCCTGAAGACCACGCCTGATCCGGTGTTGGTGCGAAGTGCGTTTGACCTCCCGCCCGAGCGACGGGCCGCCATCCAGAAGGCAGTCAACGAAACCTTCGCCGCCGAAATTTCCCTGACCTTCGAGACCGTGCCAGAGTTGATTGGAGGGATCGAGCTTGCCGCCAACGGACAAAAAGTGGCCTGGAGCATCGCAGATTACCTCACGTCGCTGGAAAAAGGGGTCGATGAGTTGGTGAAGTCGAAGGATCAACCCCAGACGAAGCCCGGGCCCAAACCTGAAACAAACGATTCATGACGCCTTTGCCCTGTTGCATGTCGCTGTCATAAAGAGCCTCCTGATATGGTGTCGCATCTTCTGGAGCTCAGAGGGAATACCATCAGCAAATCCTGGTGACCGGCGAACCGTCCTTATTTCGAACTTTTCAAAGCAAGGCCCCGGGGTTTCAATAACCCATGCGTGAAGTTTGTGGGGGGATTCTGGGTTGTGGCGATGTCACCGAAAGGAAAAGTGGCCCCGCTTTCAATCGTATTCCGGGCAGCAGACTGGTCGCGGTGATGCGCCGCGATGCAGCCAAGGCCGCAGACTACGCGCAACGTCACGGGGTCCCTCGCTGGTATCAGGACGCGGAAGCGTTGACCCATGACGCCGGGGTGGACGCTGTGTATATCGCCACTCCACCCGGCGCCCATGCCGAGTTGGCTCTGCGCGTGGCCGCCGTCGGCAAGCCTTGTTATGTGGAAAAGCCCATGGGGCGCAACCTGGCGGAGGCCTCGGCTATGGTGGACGCCTTCTCCCGGGCTGGACACGCTCTCTTCGTGGCCTATTACCGCCGTTGCCTCCCACGCTTTCGTAAGATCAAAGCCCTGCTCGATGAAGGCCAGCTCGGCGAGGTGCAATCGATGGACTACCGTCAATCCAGCGGTGCAAACCTTAATCTATCTCCGGGAAATGTCCCGTGGCGTTTCCAGCCCGAGCAGTCGGGAGGCGGATTATTTGTGGACCTCGGCAGCCACACGCTCGATTTGCTGGATCATTGGTTCGGGCCGCTGGTTCTTGGATCGAAGGAGGTCCATGGAAACCCTTTCCTCCCCGGAATCGAGGACCGCGTTGATATCACCTTCACAAGCGTCGCAGGTGTCCCCGGCCGGGCGCGATGGAGTTTCGTCGACACTCAAGCTCTCGACCGCTTGGAGCTGCGAACCAACCTGGGATGTCTCTCTTGCTCGATTTTTGGTCTTGAAGACGTCGAATGGGTTCCAGACAAAGGCGCAACAACCCTGCATGCCTTTGCAGCGCCGGACCCCATCCAACAGCCCCTCATTGAGGAAATCGTTTCCGCATTGGTGTCTGGAAGCGAATGCAGGAGCACCGGGACCAGTGCTCTACGCACCCGTGCGCTGATGGATTGGGTTCTGGATGACACTCGCTGATCTGGCGGCAGCTCAAATGTGGTTTCATGGGCGATCTTCTGGAAAACAAACAGACCCACGCCACTTCTCCGTCCGCCACCCCTCCAAGAAAATCTAATTCCTCAAACGGGTGATTTCAAATCTCATGCAGACGACTCCGTCCGCTTCTATCGGGCAAACTTAATCCGGCATGACTTTTTTGCGGGCACCCGTCAAAACATTCTCGCCCCTCATGGTAGCCGATGCTGAAAAACTGACGCTCTTAATACATGGTTTAGTGTCCGTTGTGCGAATGGGCTGAACTCTTAACGAACATGCATTGGGTTGTGGGGAGCTCGATGAGTCCCTCGGGCTTGTCGTCCAAGAACTCGGAGAAGGCCTTCCGGACGCCATGCAGGATCGAGTAGTCGTGCGAGAGAATGACCCCGCCAGGATTCATCCTGGGATAGAAATAGTTCAGGCAGCCGAGGGTGCTTTCATACAGATCAACGTCGAAGTGGGCGAAGGAGAATCGTTCATCCGGCGGCACGTTCGTGACGGATTGTGGAAAGTGGCCCTTGTGGAAGAAAACGTTCGGGAATGGCTGGAGATAGGATTGCACAGATTCGATGCTGCAGGCGTAGAGGTTGGGCTTGGTGCGGTGGACGGTGGCGTCATGCTCGCAGGCGGCGGGAAGGCCTGCGAAGGTATCGAACAGGTGAAGAGGAACATCCCCCTTGCACTCGCAAATCATACGGGCTGAGCCGCCCTCGAAGACGCCGACCTCGGCGATCGCACCCGGCTGCTTGCTTTGGGCAGCCGCAAGGGAATGGAGAACGAAGGCCTCGTTGCTGGTGAGTAGCCATTTCCGCTGGTTGCGGGTCTGGCGAATGAGCCGGAGCGTGTCGGCATTCTTGTGCAGGCTGAGTGAGATCTCCTCGACGGCCGAGGCCATTTGGATGAGCAGACGTTCAAGGAATCCGCCACCGAGATCTTGAATGAGGTTGGATTGGAGCAACATATTTTCTGAAAACTGCACGTCGCTGACGAGCAATGAGGCTTAGATCCTCCTCACTTGGCGTTGCGAGTATTTGAGCCTGATGAGCTTTTTGGCGGAGGCACTGCAATGCCAAGTGCCGAAGCAAGATCGATTTCGTGTTCCTGCTCCTGCACGATAATGCCGCGCAATGCTTCGCTCAGCCCGAATTCGCCCATCGCCTCAGCCTGTTGGATTCGCTCGCGATAGCGCGCCACCGTTGTCCGTTCGTTCTCCAGATCTGCACGCAGCATTTCGACCGGATCGTTCGAAGTTTTGACTGGTTTGGGGGTAACTCCCGGCATGCCGCCCAGGTAATCAATCTGTTTGGCTATTTTTATGGCATGCTGCAACTCTTCGCCGGCATGCAATTCCAACTCCCGCGCAATATCAGTATAGGCGGCTCCTTTTAACACCTGGCTGTAAACTGTGTAAGCAATGATCGCTTGGTATTCACCCGCCAGATCCCCGTTCAGCAGTCGGATCATTTCCACCCGCGTGACCTTCAACTCCGAGGTTTTTTCGATTTTAGACATGTTATTATTGCTATTTTCCAATGTGACATTCAGCAGTTGTTCCGGTGACGCGATGGTTCCCGAGCGTCCGCCTTTGGGAATCGCTTCGGAGGTAAAGTAAGGTCTTCACAAGGCAATATCGGTAGGCAGTGTATTGAAACTTTCAAATGGGGTATAACCCTACCCGGGTTCATTGAGCACCCAGTTTGCGTTAATTAATTAGCGGTTGTCGGATGCAGGACCGCAACGGGGGAGGTCCGGCTGCTGGAGTGGACCACGTAAATGCCACGACCAAACAGCAATGGATCTCCGATAGGAAAATAATCGGCTGCTTGGCCTATTCATGAAACTGACGCAGAGCATAGGGAATTCACCTCATAGCGGACGATCATTCATCCCGTTACTTTTCTAAGTATAGGAGTTCGTGAACAAAAAAACCATCAAACCACCCATGAAGTTCTTCATAGCTTTTCTGCAGAAAATATTCTGGAGAAGGGACTCCAAGCTGACGACCCGGATCCTTTCACGCTGGACGCCTCTCTGACTCAGAAGCTGTGAAATGAGAGCACAGGTGAAGAGCGCGAGGCAATTGAAAAAGTCGTCCAGGCTGCCACATCCTGCTGAGGTCCTTACTGACAAATAAGGGTTTCACCCCATTGCACAGTCAGCCGTATGGCGCGATGATAATTGTGTTCACAACCGTGCCTGGCGCGGCCAATAGGCATTTTCCAACTCACCAGCATGAACACCGTACCTGAAAACTTGCAGACCGTCTTCGACGTTGCGTTTTCAAACATCGATCAGGTGTGCAAGGACCACACGCCGAGCCTGATGCCGCGTGAGGTGGGCACGATCACGACCGTTTCCACCGGCATCGCCAGTATTTCCGGACTGCCGGGTGTTGGTTTTGAGGAACTGCTGGAGTTTCCCGGCGGCGTCTTTGGCATCGCCTTCAATGTCGATGAGGACGAAATCGGCGTCGTGCTTCTCGGCAACTATGCGCACTTGCACGCCGGCCATGAGGTCCAACGCACCGGCCGCGTGATGGATGTTCCCGTGGGCGATGGCTTGCTGGGCCGCGTCGTGGACCCCCTGGGTCGGCCTCTCGATAACAACGGGCCGGTGGCCACCAGTGAGCGTCTGCCAATTGAGCGTCCCGCCGCGCCCATCATGGACCGTGGCCCTGTCACAATTCCCCTTCAGACCGGGTTGACCGTTATCGACGCGCTCATTCCCATTGGGCGCGGGCAGCGCGAATTGATTCTCGGCGACCGGCAGACTGGCAAGACGGCCATCGCAATCGATACAATCCTTAACCAGCGAGGCAAGGACGTGCTGTGTGTCTATTGCGCCATTGGCCAGCGTGCTTCCGCCGTGGCAAAGGCGGTGGCCGTTTTGCGGGAGAAGGGTGCCATGGATTATTCGGTTGTTGTTGTGGCCGAGGGAAACGATGCGCCCGGACTCGCTTACATCGCTCCTTACGCCGCGACCAGCATCGCGGAGCACTTCATGGAAGCGGGGCGTGACGTGTTGATCGTCTATGACGACCTCACACATCACGCACGTGCCTATCGCGAACTCTCCCTATTGCTCCGCCGACCACCCGGTCGCGAAGCTTTTCCCGGCGACATCTTCTACATTCACTCCCGAATGCTCGAGCGCGCCACGCATCTGAGCAAGGAACGTGGCGGCGGTTCGCTGACCGCGCTGCCGATCATCGAGACCGAGGCACAGAATATTTCCGCCTACATTCCGACCAACCTGATTTCCATCACAGACGGGCAGATTTACCTTTCGCCGTCGCTGTTTGAATTGGGTGTTCTGCCTGCGGTGGATGTTGGCAAATCCGTTTCGCGTGTCGGCGGCAAGGCGCAGCGGGCGGCTTACCGCGCGGTGGCGGGCGACCTCAAGCTCGCGTACGCGCAGTTCGAGGAACTGGAAACCTTTGCCCGTTTTGGTGCCCGCCTCGATGAAGACACACGCAAAATCATCGAACATGGCCGCCACATCCGCGCCTGCCTCAAGCAGTCGGAGTTGGCCCCCGTGTCCGTTCCTGCGCAAATCGCTGTGCTCCTCGCATTGACTGCAGGATTCTTTGATCCTGTGCCGCTGGATCGAATGAAGGACGCCCAGAAGGCCGTCCATGAAGCGGCATCCAACATTCCGACAGAAATCCGTGAACGTTTCGAAACCGCTGACAAACTAAGCGATGAGGATCGTAAGGCCATCCTCGAAGTCGCCAGCCAGGCTCTCACACCATTTCAGCCCAAGCTGGAAGCCAAAGAGAAGGCATGAGCGACACCACCGCGAGCCTGCGCCGCAAAATCAGCAGTGCAGGCGATCTTCAATCGGTCGTCCGCACGATGAAGGCGCTGGCTGCTTCGAGTATCGGGCAATACGAAAAATCAGTCGATGCTTTGGGGGACTACTATCGCACCGTTGAACTGGGGCTGGCCGTGTGCTTTCGGAAAAGCCAACCCGCAGTTGCTCCTCTGATGCGAAAAGGTGCGGAGCCAGCCTCTAACATTGGGGCTATTGTCTTCGGCTCCGACCAGGGCTTGGTTGGCCAGTTCAATGACATTGTCGCAGACCATGCGATCAAGACGCTCGCCGCAATCCCTGGTAAACCAATGGTCTGGGCCGTCGGTGAACGCGTCAAGGCGCGACTTGAGGACGCTGGTCTGGAGGTCATCGGGCTCTTTGCCCTGCCGAGCTCCGTCCAGGCCATCACTCCGCTGATCGGGCAGATCCAGATCGAGAGCGAAGGGCATCGTGCCGAAGGGGATTACACGCAGCTTCACATCTTCCACAACCGTCCTAAATCCGGTGCGCTCTACGAACCGGTCACCCAGCGGTTATTGCCTCTCGACGCGCAATGGGAAGAAGGGCTGGCCAAAATAACCTGGCTGACGAAGACCTTGCCTGAGGTTCTTTGCAGCGGCACGGCCACCCTTCGGGCACTCATTCGCGAATACCTTTTTATCTCCCTCTTCCGTGCCTGCGCGGAGTCCCTTGCCAGTGAAAACGCGAGCCGCCTCGCCGCCATGCAGCGCGCCGACAAGAATATCGAGGATTTGTTGGAGACGCTTCATGGCACCTTCCACCGGCTGCGCCAGAGCGGCATCGACGAGGAACTGTTTGACGTGATCTCAGGCTACGAAGCACTGGCAAAAGGCCGGGAGTAAGAACCTGCAAGATCCAGACAGGCTTAAATGCTCTGAAATTCAAAAGGGAACTCCAAAGAACCAAGTCTCAACCGTCATCGTCAAAAGGGAGATTAAGCATCCACAAAGAGCTTTGTGTCCGATCCTCTCTGGTGAAAGGTTGACACATGAATAAGATCACACAGCTTTGGAGTAATTTGCGGAGGAGTTTTTGGTTTGTGCCTTCACTGATCGTCGTAGGCAGTATTGTCCTCGCTGTGGTGTTGGTTGAACTTGATTCCAGCTGGGGTGATAAGTGGCTGTCCCGCTGGCCGCACATCTTTGGTGTGGGCGCGGAGGGTGCCCGCGGAATGCTTTCGACGATTGCGGGCTCGATGATGACGGTCGTGGGAGTCACATTTTCAATGACCCTGGTGACCCTGACGCTGGCCTCCAGCCAATACACCTCACGCATCCTGCGAACCTTTATGGGGGACCGAGTGATGCAGGTTGTTCTTGGAATCTTTACCGGCATTTTCACGTATTGCCTGATTATCTTGCGCACCATCCGCACCGAAGCCGAGGGGGGATTTGTCCCGAGTCTGGCGGCAGCTTTCGCCGTCGTGATGGCGATTGCAGGTATCGTCGCCCTCATTTTTTTCATTCATCACGTTGCCTCCTCGATTCAGGCGTCGAGTATTATTGCCTCGGTTGCCGCTGAGACAATGGGGTCCGTCGACCGCCTCTTTCCCGAGAAACTTGGAAAGGGTCCGGAGGAGGATGTTGAAGGTCAGCGCCCGCTCACACAGTCGGAGCGGAACTGGCAGGCCATCCTGGCCAAGCAGAATGGTTACGTTCAAAGCGTGGATGACACGGCCCTCCTGTGTTTCGCGCGCGAGCACAAGACCATCGTGCGCATGGAGCGTGGCATTGGCGAGTTTGTGGTTCAGGGCACCCCCCTCGTATCCCTCGCCATGGATGAGGAGCCAGAGAAAGGGATGGTCGAGAAACTGCAGGCGTCCTTCACCCTCCACCGCTATCGCACGGTGGAACAGGATTGCGCATTCGGTATCCGGCAACTCGTCGACATGGCTCTGCGAGCACTCTCCCCTGGCGTCAACGACACCACAACAGCGGTGATGTGTGTGGACTATCTGACGGCGATTCTTTCGCAGCTGGCTTCTCGAAACATCCCTTCGTCACATCGCTATGAGGAAGGGGAACTGAGGGTGATCACCATTGGGCCGACATTCGGCGGCCTTGTTGCTGAATCATTCGATCAAATCCGGGGCAGCGCCATTGGCAATCTTGGTGTGATGTTGCGGATGCTTGGTGCGCTGCAAACCATCGCGAGCCTGACGGAGGACCCCGCTCGGCGTCAGGCGCTCAGTGATCAGGCGCAATGGATTGCCGAACTGGCCGAACGCACCATCGAGGCCCCGCATGACAGGGGCCTCTTTGAGAGCCGGCTGTTACATGTGCGCGAAGCCCTCAGAACAGAGCTCGCCAACAATACAATCACGATGGGAATCCATTAAGAGAATTCCAGCTTGGATGATGGATTTCGAAATTATGGTTTCCTGCGCTGGAGAGATTTTCTAAAAACCAAAAGAGCGCTCATCCGTGCCGGGTGACAGATGATAGCTGCAAGGTATCACGCCCAAGAAACAAGGTATTGGTTCATTCCTGTTGCGCGTCCGAAGATGCCGATATGGGCAATCCCGCCGCCACCAACACCAGCGATTCCTTCACGCTTGCCCCTGCGGCCACGCCAGGCTGCGACGATGAGGCTGCGGAAATGGAGGCACTTTGAATTCAGATGCGCCATGTGTCCTTGCGGTCAATGGAGGCTCCTCCAGCATCAAGTTTGCATTGTTCAAATCAAACGACTCGTTTCCACTGGTTAAGGCGGGAAAGATCGAAGGGGTTGGCCTGCGACAAGGCAAGTTCGCGGTTCAGGGCCCTGACGACAAGGATGGTTGCTCATGGCCGGTTTCGGCATCCGACCCTCTGGCGGCGGCAGGACTGCTGATGGATTGGATTCAGGAACAGATCAAATCCTGCGAATTGGTTGCCATCGGTCACCGCATTGTCCACGGGGGGCCAAACTATTGGCAACCACAACGGGTCACTCCGGAAATGATTGCTGAATTGCGCAAACTCAGCCCGTTCGATCCCGAGCATCTTCCCGAAGAGATCCTCTTGATGGAACAAATCCACCGCCGGTTTCCCGATCTGCCGCAGGTCGCTTGTTTCGATACAGCCTTCCACCACGACATGCCACGTGTGGCCACCATGCTTCCAATTCCTCGCCGTTACGAGGCAAATGGCGTGCGTCGTTATGGATTTCATGGTCTGTCCTACTCCTTTTTGCTGCAGGAACTCGAACGTGTTGCGGGCTTGGAGGCGGCGAACGGCCGCGTGATTCTCGCCCACCTCGGCAATGGCGCGAGCCTGGCCGCCGTGAGGAATAGAACCAGCATTGATACAACAATGGCCTTCACTCCAGCCGCCGGCCTGGTGATGAGCACGCGCTCGGGCGACATTGATCCTGGTCTGCCTTCTTTTCTGGCAAGAAGTGAGGGGATGGCTCCCTCAAGGTTTGACCACCTCATCAACCACGAGTCAGGACTGCTGGGAATCTCTGAGACCAGTTCTGACATGCGCGATTTGCTGAAACAGGAAGCTGCCGACAAGCGGGCAGCAGAAGCGATTGACCTCTTTTGTTACCAGGCCAAAAAATGGATTGGCGCCTATGCCGCCGTGCTGGAAGGACTCGACACGCTGGTCTTCGCAGGAGGCATCGGCGAGAACGCGCCACCGGTCCGTGCCCGCATTTGTGGAGGGCTTGGTTTTCTTGGCATGGAACTTGATCCATCGCGCAATGAGGCACAGGTGGACGTGATTTCGACTGAAGGCAGCCGTTGCGTGGTGCGTATCATCCGAACGAATGAGGAGCTGATGATTGCAAGATCCGTTGGCCAGGTTCTTGGGCTGTCCAAAAATTAGTAAGTCATGAGTGATTCAAACTCTACAAGTCATCGACGCGACAACATCGAAGGCTATGAGATTCTGGAAGAGCTTGCCCTGGATATGTGGTGGTCATGGAGCCATGCGACAGACGGGGTCTGGCGGCAGCTTGATTCGGAATTGTGGGAGATGACCCGTAACCCATGGAGCATCCTCCAGACGGCTTCTGCTGACAAGATTCAGATAGTGATGGCCGATCCGGACTTTCGGCGGCGTGTGGATGATCTCCTGATGGCCAAAAAGCAGGCCGCGGATCAACCGGCATGGTTTCAGCGAACCCATCCACAAACCGATCTCACCTGTGTCGCTTATTTTTGTATGGAGTTCATGCTCAGTGAAGCTCTCCCCATCTATTCAGGTGGGCTTGGGAATGTGGCCGGAGATCAATTAAAAGCCGCCAGCGATCTCGGCGTGCCAGTGGTGGCGGTCGGGTTGCTCTACCAACAGGGCTACTTTCGCCAGGTGATTGACAAGGACGGAGCCCAGCAGGCCCTCTACCCCTATAACGACCCCGGGCAGTTGCCCATCACACCGTTGCGGCATCCGAACGGCGAATGGTTGCGTTTGGAGATCGCCCTGCCGGGCTATTCGGTCTGGCTGCGCGCGTGGCAGGTTCAAGTGGGCCGGGTGAAACTTTTGCTTCTTGATAGCAATGACATGGCAAACTTTCCGGCCCACCGCGGGATCACCAGCGAATTGTATGGTGGTGGTCCGGAATTGCGATTGAAACAGGAGATGGTTCTTGGCATCGGTGGCTGGCGGCTTCTGGAGATTCTTGGGCTTCGGCCGGAGGTTTGTCATTTGAATGAAGGCCATGCCGCTTTTGCCATTCTCGAGCGGGCAAAGAGTTTCATGGACGAGTCCGGCCAGCCATTTGAGACGGCCCTGGCAGTCACCCGGGCAGGAAATCTTTTCACAACGCATACCGCTGTGGCCGCCGGTTTCGATCTTTTTGAGCCCGATCTCATCGAGCATTGCCTGGGCGAGTATGCCAGAAAACGGCTGCAAATCTCTCTTGATGATCTGTTGGCCCTGGGACGCGCGGATCCCAACGATTCCACCGAACGTTTCAACATGGCCTACCTGGCGATTCGAGGCTGTGGGTCGGTGAATGGCGTGAGCCTCCTTCATGGTGAGGTCAGTCGGCAGCTTTTTGGTCCGCTTTTTCCCGGATGGCCGCTTGATGAGGTTCCTGTCGGATATGTCACGAACGGAGTTCACATGCCCACTTGGGATTCCGCCGAAGCCGATGAGCTCTGGACGAGGGCCTGCGGGAAGGATCGCTGGCTGGGTGGGCCGGAAAACCTGGGGCAGGACATTCGGAAAATCTCCGATGCCGACCTCTGGCGTTTTCGTGTCGCCGCCAATAAGTCGCTTGTGGAATACGCCCGTGTCCGCCTGGCCCGGCACTATGCTGCTGACGGGGCATCCGCTGCGATCATCGAGGAGTCGGGGCATCTCTTCGATCCCAATGTCATGACCCTGGGCTTTGCCCGTCGTTTTGCCACCTATAAACGACCCAACCTCCTGCTGCACGACCCGGAGAGGCTGTTGCGCTTGCTGTCAAATCCGGAACGTCCGGTGCAACTCATCCTTGCCGGCAAGGCCCACCCGGATGATCGCGATGGACAGGACCTCATCAAGGAGTGGATCCAGTTCATTCGTCGGCCGGAAGTGCGTCGTCATGCTATTTTTCTAAGCGACTATGACATGCTCTTAACCGAGCATCTGGTGCAGGGGGTGGATCTCTGGTTGAACACGCCCCAGCGTCCCTGGGAAGCCTGTGGTACAAGCGGGATGAAGGTGCTCGTGAACGGTGGCATCAACTTTTCCGAACTCGATGGCTGGTGGGCGGAAGCCTACTTCCCGGATCTGGGCTGGGCCCTGGGCGATGGACGGGAACATGGCAACGATCCGAGCTGGGATGCTGCGGAAGCTGAGATGCTCTACGACTGCCTCGAGCGCGAAGTGATTCCAGAGTTCTATTCCCGCAATTCCGATGGAATTCCTGTCTCCTGGGTTGCACGCATGCGGGAAAGCATGGCGCGGCTGACCCCGCATTATTCGGCGGATCGCGCCGTGCGCGAATACACGGAACGCCATTATTTGACGGCCGCATCAAACTACCGTTCGCGCGCAGCCAATAATGGTCTCGGTGGTCAGGGATTGCGAACCTGGACACGTGCTTTGAATGACAAATGGGCAACGGTGAGATTCGGAGAAATGAAGACCCTCACCGTCGGGGAACACCACGTTTTTGAGACGGAGGTGTATTTTAACGGTCTTGATCCCGACGCCGTCAGGGTGGAACTCTATGCCGACGCCGGGACCGGGACGTCCCAGGTCAGGGTGGAAATGACGCCCATTCGCGAGCTGATTGGGGCCTCGGGTGGTTTTGTCTTCAGCGCGACAGCCTCGGCCGAGCGTCCGTCTGGCGACTATACGGCGAGGGTAATCCCTCATTGCGAGGGCGTGGAAGTCCCTCTCGAAGATGCACGGATCCTCTGGCAACGATGATGTCCATTCGCGCAGTGATTGCAATCCGCTCAATACTCGGCAGCTATTGATCTGATACCAACAAGGTATTGGTTGGTTCCAAATTTATGGAGGATTGTTCTCAGTGGTGAAAAACTCACAGCAATGCGCTCCAACTTAAATCAGCAAACCAATCAGGCAAAACTTAGAGCAAAATACCACCGATCCACGCCTTCCATGACTGCTGCTCTTGGAGAGCTTCTGCGTCCGGTTTCGATCAAGTCCGACGTGCTTGAGAATCAAGATTCTACGATTCTTCAAGCACAGAAAAGGCAACCAAACTTAGAATAATGAAAACAAACCCACAAATGAAAGGAATGCTGGAGGAGAACTCTGTTGGCATTGGCACTGCAACGCGGGGGATGGTTCGAAGAAGGGCCGCAGAACTGGCAGCCATCGATGGACGCACCCCGATGGAAACTTCCGTCACCGATTGGGACACCGCCAAGCGGGAATTATCCGGGGAACCTGAGGTCGACCCCCGTGAGGCGATCCTTGAATCTGCCCCCGAATCCGAGCGCTGGGATCCGGTGCCCGGCTCCGTTGGAACGCAGGCGCCAGAGGCGACCAGTGAGGACGAAGATGCGGAGGCGCGGAGCAACAGCGAAAGACTGGTCGCGGAAGGCGTCGCTGAGGCAGACCACGACCAAATGCTGCAGGCGGTCAAAAAAGCCGCTTCAGAAGGCCACTGACTTGGAATTTATGGCGAGGCATCGATGAGAGAACTCATCGTAACTCAGTATCCTGCCGGTGTGGTGGCAACTCCGTCCACATGGGGGTTTGGCAGGGTGCCTTCGAAGCCGCGTTGGATGGCCTCATTGAGCATGATCTTCGTTGCTGTTGCGCCGATGCGGCTGACGCCGATCTCGCGCACCGCAAGCAGGTCGTCGAGCGTGCGGATTCCTCCCGCGGCTTTGATCTGGATATGGGGCGCGGTGTTTTCGCGCATCAGCTTGAGATGTTCCATCGTCGCGCCCTTGTAGTTGTATTGGCCGTCGGCCTGTTTCACGAAGCCGTAGCCGGTTGAGGTCTTCACAAAAGCGACATCGACCTCCGAGCAAAATTTGCAGAGTCGAATGATTTCCTCCGTGGTCAGGTAGTCGTTTTCGAAGATGACCTTGAGGATTGAGCCGGCGGCAATCACGGCCTGATTGATGAGGTCAATCTCGCGTTTCACATAATCCCATGCGCCGGATTTCACCTTGCCGTTGTTGACGACCATGTCGATTTCCAGAGCTCCTGCAAGCGCTGCGGATTCCGCTTCAATGACTTTGATGCCGGTCGTGCTGTTTCCATGCGGGAACCCGATCACCGCGCACGCCATGACATCGGTTCCAGCAAAAATATCCAGTGCCTGGCGGATCGAGTAGGGTTTCACACAGGCGGTGGCAACATTGTAGTCGCGGGAGAGGATGCAACCTGCCTCAACCTCCGCATCCGACATGGTCGGGTGGAGTAGAGAGTGGTCGATCATTTTTGCGAGTTCGTTGACGGTGGGGTGTTTCATAAGGTTTGTGTGGATTGGGGTTGAATGAGGAAATTTATTGGATTGCGGGGTGGGGGATTTGCGAGGAGGGATCATTGTTTTCCAGGGGTCATGACATCCCGCCAATTTTTGCTTTCCCCTTTCAGAGCTGCTTCTCTCCGCCCCAGCGCCTCAGCGGGAGAGAACACCTTTCATAAAAAGGCCTTCGAGAAAAGCGGGCTGCAATTGAAAGCTCAGTTGTGGGAACGCGGCATGGTGCTCGGTTTCGTGGGTGATCTGAAAACAATCCCCGCGATAGTGGAGACGCTGCTTCCAGAGCGGTCGGCCCGAGGCATCAGCACTGATACCCTCCAGGCAGAGGGCGGTGGCTGTCCGTTGCGGGCTGAGAATCTTCGGAGCAAGGGTCGCAACAAGGCACATATCTTCGCGAGCCACTTCGAGGTTGTAGCGCTTCTGACAAAGGCGGTAGAAGGAACCTTCGACATCCCTTGCTTGAAGGCGCGGGTAGCGGGATTTGGGCAGCCAGCGTTCTTCGGAAATGACGGGCATGCCCTTGAGGCAGCGGAGCCGCCGGAGTTCGATGACCGGGCCCCCCGGAGCAATCCCCAATTCCATGCAGAGATGATCCGGTGTCTGCGCGAGGGTTTCAAAGGAGAGCACCTCGGTCGAGGGCTCGAGCCCAAGGCTTTCACCAAAAGCCGTAAAGCTCTCCATCTGCCGGAGCGCGGAAAAAAATGTCGAACGCCGGGCCACAAAGGTGCCGAGCCCCCGGCGGATTTCCAGCCAGCCCTCACTAACCAGTTTCGATATGACCTTGTTGGCAGTGACGCGGCTGATGCCATGCGTGTCCGCCAACTCGCGCTCGGTAGGGAACCGTTCGCCCGCCTGCCAGCGGCCTTTACCCAGGTCTACCTGAAGGCTCTCGATCAGTTGCTGATTGACGGGGCGGGTCTCGATCATGGTACTTACAATGGACAGTGGACTAGCCACCTGTCAAGGGGGTTCTTTGATGGGCTTTCTGTCGCATTGTTCCGGAAATCGATAGTATCCCTGTGGAATCCGGCCAACCAGTCAGTCGCACCCCGATCTACGCGTTCCGGGTGCTTCCTCCGTGCTTCAGGGTGTCATGCATTTTTGGCACGGTCCAACCACTCGCAGACATCCCCGCAGGCGCGATCGATCAATTCTGCCCGGTCATAGAAGTTTGTCTGGAAATCAACGCCGTCTTCGTAGAACTGCCAGCTCTTGTGCCTGCAGGGAATCGCATCAAAGACCGCTCCTGCGGCATCCGGGTTGGTGGACTTGCGACCGTGGATGATCAATGTTGGCTTTTCCAATGCCCCGGCGTCCGGGGCCGATAGATATTGGTAGATAAAATAGTCGCTCATGACCGCGTACCGATTTTGCCAATGGCTTGTCGTTTCCCAGGGACTGTACCACGCGTGGAGGGCCGGGTAAGGCAGCGCGGCATCCTGGCGTGTGGCATGGACGATTGGGAGGTAATCCACGGCTCCGGTCGATTCGTAGGTTTCGAGGGCGAGTTTCCCCTGCGCGATGCGCTGTGCCTGATAGCCCGAGGCGGCCTCAAGGCTGACTGCATCAAAGTAGAACCCTGAGACGCCGATGAATCCCTCGATATCGGGGGAGCGCGCGGCTGCACGCAGCGCGTAGGCACCCCCTTTGCAAATCCCGAGGACAATCACCCGGATGGAATCCCCAAGGACTCCGGAAGATTTCAAGAAGTCGGCAAGGGCCTCGATGTCTTCGGATTTTCTTTCAGGATGCTCCAATTGTCGGGGTGATCCGTCGCTGATTCCGAAGAACCGATGGTCGAAAGTCACAGCATGGATGCCTAGCTGGGCAAGCCTGCCAGCGTATTGCAGCGGAGCCTGTTCCTGCACCATTCCGATGGCACCCGTGATTAGTACCACTTGGTTGCTCGGCGTGGGACTCCGAAAAAGCTTTCCTCTGCAGATCGAACCTTTCGTGATGAATTCGATACTCTCCGGCTGAATCATGGATTTTGTCATGGTGGTCCCACTTTAGTTCAGATACGCGAGTCCTTCTTTTTTGGGATTGCGTGCTCCGAGATGGACACCGTAGCCGTGATAAGTCAGGAGGTTCGAGAGATTGATGCCTACCGAACCGTTTCCGAGAATTGAGATATTTTGTTCCACGAAATCCTTGTACGGCAACTTTCTGATCGAACAACCGCTACAAATTGGTAACCTCGTGTCATGGAAGGCAGAAAGATCGAATCCACCAACTTCCGCAACGAAGACGGCCTCATCAAGGAGTGTCCGATGACCTACACCAACAGCATTCTTGGTAAACGCTGGAAACCTATCATTCTCTGGAAAATCAACGCTGGTTCGCAACGCTTCTCGGAGCTGCAACGGGAGATTCCGCTGGTATCCCGCAAGATGCTCTATCAGGAGCTGAAGGAGCTGACCCATCGTGGGATGCTGGAAAGTGAAGGGCACGGAGTGGGCAGGCGGCATCGTCTGAGCTCGCGTGGTGAGAGTCTCATTCCCCTCCTGCGGGCGATGTGGGACTGGGGCGAGAGGAATCGGCCGGAAGTGGCCCAACCGGTCTTGTTGTCGTGACCAACTTCCGCGCCCCGTCCTTGTTTGATTCCAACCGATGCCCCGCGTCTATCACGGATTTTTTCAGTCAATACGGTTGTGATCGAATGCGGCGGAAGGTCGACACTCAGGACGCCGTTGGCTTTTTAAGCGGCGACCCTAACTCCTTCGTCGCGGCATCGGCGTGACAAGTTCGCCGGAAGGTTTCCCGACAGGAGAGGCGCTCGCCAACTCCAAGTGGATGCGCCGGCAACTGATCTTCACCCGCGCCGCGAGAATCTCACCACGTATGACATTCTCTTGTATATATACTTCTGGCAGTCAATCGCCTGACGCGACGGCGCGCGGTCAGCGCGATTGCGCCTAAGCCCATTAGCATGATGGGAGCAGGTTCCGGGAGGACCGTCGCATCAACGATCGTCAGGGAGGTTAGCGCAAAGTCAGCGTATAGCGTCATCGTGTATGACTGGTAACCATGCAGCAATACGGTGCTTTGATTCAGAAAGGGGGTCGGCGTCTGATTGTAGCTGAAGCTCATGCCGTAATATCCGGAGGCCTCATAGCCGAGCGGATCATTGAAGGCATCTTCACCGTCGGTCCGTATGGGCATGATCTCCAACTGTGCACCCGCGCCCGCGGTGCTCGCCCATAAATTGAAGGTGAACGCCTTGATATCGAACACCTCACCATCCACTCGCTCAACGGTGAGGCGGGCCTTACCGGCGTTTGCACCGGCAGATACCCCCTGGGCATGAATGCCGTCGGGCCAGTTGGTCAGGTTGGTTCGCCCGATCGGCTCAGTCAGGCCGACGCCGCCTGTGAATAATTTATCCTGGGAGTAAGTGAACAAATACCCGTTGCTGCTGTAGGTGTCAGAGGTCTCACCATTCGCAACCTGGTTCCACGATTGCGAACCATCGAAGAAGACAACTGTAGCACCTTGGGCCGATGTGGCGGAAAACCCGCAAATCGCCAACCCTGCGATTCCCAAGACCGCTGCCGAAATAATGGATGTGATTGATCTGCTCATAACAATCACAACCTGACACGACTCCATTAGAAAACCTCTGATGCGAAGGTTAGATTTTTCTAACACTTGAAACTGACGGCGCTCCCCGGTGCCAAAAAGGCAACAGGGTTGGTAGTGTCGCAGACCGTCTATTACATGATCAGGTCATGGTCCGGGATGAGAATACGATTTTTCCACGTGGAGCGATTTCCCTGATCTTGCACAAATTGACCAAGGGGAGGCGCCTCACGACCAATGCGCTTGCCGCCTATTTGAGCTGCCAGGATAGGCTGGAGCCACCCGGAACAACACTGCCGGTGCGTGGTTCTTCGCCGCTGTTACCTCGCCACAGGCCGGAAACCTCTCCCACCTCGCCGTCGCAAAGCGACCCTTCCTCCTTCGCCGAGGCCTCGGCGTGACAAGAACGGGATGGAGCATCGGCAAGCGATGCTCTCCACATTTTGGCTGCGCTGGTTTGGTAATGTCCCGCAACTGCGGGACTGGTGGTCGAACTGCGTTCGAATGTCCTACGGACCGCCAATGGCGACCCTAACGGGATTCGAAACCAGTGGATTTACAGAGGAAAACCACTAAAAAACGGCTTGCGTGACAAATGCGTGACAAATATAGTGAAACCATGTCACGCACCCCCGAAAAAACGGAAAGAGGGCCGGTCGAAACGGTTGAAAGTAAAGGTGTCAAGATTCCCATATACTACAGCCCTTACCGGGAAACGGAAAGCTATCTCCTCGCCTACTACAGCGAGGGCAATAGGAAGCGGGAACGCGCTCCCTCCCTTCCGGCTGCCCGGAAAAGGGCCAAGGAATTGATCGAGAGCCTATCCAAAGGCGTCGCACATGTGGCGACGTTTACGGCCAAGGACGCGGCGGCAATCAACACGGCGGTGGACATCCTGACACCGCTTGACATCCCCCTGACGGAAGCGGCCCGCCAGATTGCCGCAGCCAACGAAATTCTTGGCGGATTCGGCACGATTGAGGAAGCTGCCCGCTTCCTGGTGGCGGAACGCCAACGGCACCAAATTCCCCGCAAGCTCTTCGGCGAGGTCGTGAGCGAATTTCTGGATGAGATTAAACCCCCAGCGCGCTCCTATCGGCATTGGCAGGATTGTTCCGCCCGGCTTGGTCTGGCTGCGGAAAGGTTCAAGACGGTGCCGATTATGGACGTTCGCACCATCGATCTTGAAAACCACCTGAACAAAATCCAGCGGAGGGTTCGCACCAAGCAAGGCATGAAAACGCTGCCCGGTCCCGGCCAAAAAGCCACAGGCCGGAATCGGAACAATTACCGGGGCGTATTCTGCAATCTCTTCTCCTACGCTCAACGCTTGGGTTATCTACCTCGGAACATCGAAACTGAGGCGGAGCATTTGCGGGAGGCCCCCGACCGCGACGCCAATGTCGCGATTTATCAGCCGGACGCCATACAGACGATTATGGACGCTTTGCCGGACAAATGGATCCCGTTCGCGGCCATCGGGGCGTTTGCAGGCTGCCGTGGCGCGGAAATTCACCGCCTCGACTGGAATGACATCGACTTGGAAGAGCGTCATATCACCGTCGAAAGCTCGAAATCCAAGACGGGCAAGCGTCGGGTCGTGCCGATTTCAGACACTCTGTATGCCTTTCTCGCCCCCTACGCGCAGAAAACCGGCTGGGTTTGCCCCCACTACAGTCATGATTCTACGCTGTCCCAAGAGTTCACCCAGGCTTGGAACAAGGCCGACATCAAGGTTGAGAAGATCGACAATGGTTTCCGTCACAGCTACGCCAGTTACCGCATCGAAGAGGTGAAGTCCCTACCTCAAGTCGCGTGGGAAATGAATACCTCGGAGCGCAAGCTGCGCGATAACTACCTTGAGTTGGTCAGTGCGAAAAAATTGCTTCAGTGGAAACAGATCAAGCCTTCAAACAAACTTCCGAAGGTTCCAATTGAATTGCCGCAGGCGGCGTAATGCGATGCCAAAGGCTTTCAGAATGATATAATACCTGCTGGAATGGAGTTTATGTGATGCAATTGACAAGCAAACTGCTACGATTATTGACCTTATAAATTGGAGAATATGCCCCGGACTGTCTTTTTCAGTTTTCACTATCAGCGCGACATCATGCGGGTGCAAATCGTGAAAAATCATTACGTCACGAAGGGCAACTATACCGCTGCCGGTTTTTTCGACGGCTCGCTTGAAGAAAAAGCGAAAAAGGAAGGCGAAGATGTTGTGAAGCGTCTCATCAACAAGGGGCTCAACGGCTGTAGCGTCACCTGCGTTCTGATCGGAGCAGAAACCTACACTAGACGGTGGGTTGATTACGAAATTCTTAAGAGCGTCGAATTTGGAATGGGAGTATTTGGGATTCGGATTCACCAGATTCCAGACGCCCGTAAAGCGTCTGAGCCGTCAAGCGGCATTGATTCCTGGGGCTCAAGCCCTTTCGTCTATCTTGGCTACGGGCGCAACGAAGAGAAGTTGCTTCCAAAGATAAAATACAAGGACGGATGGAAGGATGCACCGAACCAAGTTCCCATCACTGAGGCCAATGCGCCGTACTTGGAAGGCACAGACCGTCCAATTTTAGACAGTCTATTCAAGGTTCACGATTGGGTGGACGACAATGGTTACGAAAATTTTGGCGATTGGCTTGAGGACGCGGCCGAGCAAGCCGGCCGGTAGGACAAAAGATGAATGACATCGATTACCAGCTAGTTTTTATCGGCCAGGAACGAACGGCACATCGGGATGCGTTGCTCGATTTGGTTAAGCAGCGCTTCAGCGATATTGGGCTCAATTTTGACGATGAGGGTGAATTACTCGAAGGTGGCGGCACAATGCCGGATTGGAAGGGGTTTCCTGTTGCTGTATGGTTTGGAGGAACGAGCGCTCCAGATGCCGATGAAGTAAATGTGGTCAAAGAAATGCTCGCGCGCGGCTTCAGCGTGTTTTCGGTAGTTGCATCGCTTCAAAATTACTCGGCGTGTGTGCCGGACATTCTTCGCCCGATAAACGGGCAGGTCGTCGATTATCTGCGGATTGCCACGGAGATCATGAAGGCTTTTCGGCTCGTGCGAAAATATCGCCAGGCTTTTATTTCTTACAAACGCGATGAGAGCAGCGGAGTTGCGAGCCAGCTTTTTCATGAGCTGACGGAAAAAGGGTACAAGGTTTTCCTCGACACAATCTCCGTCGATGCCGGTGTTGATTTTCAGAAGGCTCTGTGGAGCCGAATGGCAGATGTTGATCTGCTCATTTTACTCGATTCTCCGAAAGCCCTATCATCCGAATGGGTGTACAAGGAGTTTCTGCGGTCGTGCGACCTCGGGATGGGAGCTGTTCAGTTGATTTGGCCGAATCACAAGCGCACGCCTGGAACAGAATTCAGTACGCCGATTTCTCTCACCGAGAAAGATTTTGAAAACGACATGGTTGATCGAACGGGAGTTTTGATCGATGCGACCCTTCAAAAGGTGGTTGAGGTTGTCGAAAATGAACGTATCCGGTCGCTCAATGCCCGGCGCACGAGACTCGTAGAAGGCCTGCTGTCGCTTGTTGCGGACAAGGGGGTCTCTTTGGTCGTTCATCCGGCGAGGCAAGTGGATATATTGAAGGGGACCGAGAAACTCGCTGAAGTTTTGCCATTCGTTGGAGTGCCCGATTCGTTTTCCGTCCACGAACATGAAAAGGACAAGGCGCATGACCAAACCTACGTTGTTTATAACGGTCTGGGTGTCGACGAACAGTGGGCCGAGCATCTGAAATGGCTCAACAACAAGGCGACCGTTGAAGTGTTTCAGGTTGATGATTTCGGAACCTACATTGGGAGAATTGCATGAAGAGGCCGATATTCCTTTCAGCCGGCATTCCAGATCGGAAACCCTTTGTGGATTACGTCGATGCGATTGCGATTCGGGAGGCAATTTTAGCTTTAGTGGCCGTTACGATCAGGGAACGCGAACTCGTATTTGGTGGCCATCCCGCAATATCGCCACTTGTTGAGCACGCGGCGCGGAGCCTTGAGGCTTTAGAGCGCGTGCATATTTACCAGTCGAAATTTTTTGAGAAGATGATTCCGCCGGTTGCGAAAGAGTTTCCCAATTTGCACTGGACTAAGTTGGTTGGCGAAGGCGCGGGCGACATGAAGGAGAGCTTGGAAGTGATGAGGCAGGAAATGATCGGCTCGCGGGATTACGGGGCTGCCGTTTTTATCGGCGGCATGGAAGGAATTTTTGATGAAATTCGCATTTTCAAAGATCGGCATCCCGAGGGAAAAATTATCCCCGTGGCCTCTACTGGAGGAGCCGCCAAAGATTTGATCGATCAGGGGCATGGGCCAAAAGACGAAAAAATTTTGGATGCTCTCAAAAATGAAAATCGCTACAGACGACTTTTCATGGAACTGCTTCCGCAGGATTAAATCCTACTCAGGAATGTTGCTCTGGATCGGTGCCCTCTAGCCATCTTTGGAATCCTACCCATCGTCTTGCAGATTCGTGGAGATAGAATCGGTCGCCGGTTTTGTCGAGGTAAGGATAAAGCCCTAGATACTCTCGGCCTTTGAATTCGGTATCTTTTTCTTTCTCTTCAACAATGGGAATGATGCCAACGCGAGATTTCGTTTTGGCGTCCACGTAGCCGAGTTCCCAAGGCATCCACACGGATTTTTCTGCAGCGTCAGATGTTGCGTAGAGTAGGCTGCGGCAGGAATTCATCCGCTGTCGCAAGACTCCGGCAGTGTCTTTGTTCACATTTGCCCGATTGAGCTGGGGATCGTTGATCCAATCCACATAGACGGAAAACCCGGCGGCGGTCAGTTCGTCACGCAGAGCTTTGATGTAGATTGCGTCCTCTGAGGAATGCGACAGGAAAATATCGTAGGTCGTATATGTCCGGTCCGCTGCAGTTTTGGCGGCAAGCAGCTCATTAACAGCAAAATTTCTTATATACTCTTCGGAAAGGAATCCAGATTTCGCTTTGACTGCCCCATGAAGAAATGACTTCGTTAAGAGAGCCACGCCGACACCGATTAATAGTTGTCGCGAATTTTGACTGCTTCCTCGACCCATGCGCTGAGATTGGCGCTGATGTGGCCATACACCTGAGAGCTGTCTGTGAAAGGCGGATCATAGGCCTTAACGAGCGTGGACAAATCTGCACTGTCTTTTTTCATCGTAAATCCGACGAACGGATTCTTTCCCTTACTCGAATTCTGTCCGGCGGAATTTTTGAGATTGTGTATGTAGATTCCCACGACCCCTTTCCCGTCGTTCCATGCCTTGCCGATCTCGTAGTTTATCCATTTCCGACCGGCAGTTTCCGCACCAATGAGAACGATAGCGCAGGAGCGACCAGATAGCTGATCGTCGATCCATTTTTGGATTGCGGCATCACCGCCTTTTTTGACGCTCTCCCAATCATTGTCAGAAGCGGGCGAGTTTCCTTCTATGGCACCGATGTTGCGCACTTGTGACGCGCGCCAGTTGTCGGGGACATAGTGAAAACTGTAAAAGCATTTCCGGGGCATACAATTTCTTCCTATCAAACCTGTTGCATGAAAGCAACGGCTTTCATCGTGGACTGGCGGACGGTATTGATACCCTAATTTCCGTCACAGCTACGCGAGTTATCGCATTGAGGAAGTGAAATCCCTGCCCCAAGTGGCGTGGGAAATGAATACCTCCGAACGGAAATTGCGGGACAACTACCTTGAACTTGTCAGCGCGAAAAAGCTGGCGCAATGGAAAGGGATTATGCCGTCAACTTCTCTTC
>JBGTAR010000175.1:0-3652 GCA_041749815.1 Terrimicrobiaceae bacterium | reverse complement strand
TCCGTAGGACCTCATTCCATTTCGCCATGCGCTCGCTTCGGCAGAATGAGCCGACTTTGAGCTGACCCGCATTGGTTGCGACCGCCAGGTGGGCGATAAAGGTGTCCTCGGTTTCGCCGGAGCGGGCCGAGACCACGGGAGACCACCCCGCCGATTGCGTGAGCCGAATGGCGTCCACGGTTTCGGTGACTGTGCCAATTTGATTGAGCTTGATCAGCACTGAGTTGGCGACGCCCCGACGGATCCCTTCGTTGATGCGCTCAGGGTTGGTGGTGAAGAGGTCATCACCGATGAGTTGGACATGTTTCCCAAGTGAGGCATAAACACGCTCCCAGCCCTCCCAATCCGAATCCGCCATGGGGTCTTCAATCGAGACCACGGAATACTTCTCACACCACTTGGTCATCAGGTCTGCAAATTCTGAGGACGTGAACAAGCGGTTCTCCAATCCGAAACGATAACGGCGAGTGGACTCATCGTAGAGGTCGCTGGCGGCGATATCCAAGGATAGGGAAGCCTCCTTCCCCGGGGTGTAGCCCACCCTGCACACGGCTTCTTCAAAAGTTTGGAGAGCCTGTTCATTCGTCGAAAACTCGGGCCAGTAGCCGCCTTCATCCGCTGCCCCAAAATTGTGACCGCGCTCCCGCATGATCTCTCCCGCCGCATGAAACACATTGAAAGTGATCTCCAAGGTTTCCTCATAGGTGGTTGCTCCAGTGGCAATCACAAGAAAATCCTGCACATCTGTCCTCCAATTGGCATGCGCACCTCCGCCAAAGATTTGGATTTCGGGAAGAGGCAACAATGTCCCATCACCCAACGAGGCAAAGAGCGGGATCCCCTTGGCATTCGCCGCAGCATTTGCCGCGGCCATGGAGACACCAAGGATGGCATTTGCACCAAGACGGGCCTTGTTGGCCGTACCATCAGCCTCGATCAAAGCCTCATCAAGACCCCGCTGGTCTCCGACATCGCGTCCTCTCGCAACATCCGAAATTTCCTTGCGGATATGTTGGATGGCTTTTTGCACGGACTTACCACGAAAGTGAGTCGGATCTCCATCCCGAAGCTCCAGGGCTTCAAATTGACCCGTGGATGCCCCGCTGGGTACGAGCCCATGTCCAGTGACTCCACTGTCGAGGGTCACAACGGCCTCCACGGTCGGGTTTCCGCGGGAGTCATAAATTTGAAAGGCGTCAACGTGAGAGATTTTCATAAGACGGGAATCACGCCTCCTCCATCCCCCCAAGCCACGCCTGGGATATCTCTTGAAGGCAAAGATTTTTACCCAAACGATGGGTGACAAATTCGCGGATAAAGTTTTGTTTTCCCGGCTTGTTGTTCAGATATTCGGCGGGGGACTTTCCGTCCACCCTGGCCAGCATCAGCATCAAAAGAAGGCGGGCCGTGCGAAGGTTCATGTCATCAGACCCCTTCAGATCGGACGTGGCGAAATACGACTCGGTGGCTGTATGAACGAGGGCCGACATGCCAATGTCATTGGGGGCATGATGAAGGGCCTTGAGGTGAAGGTGATTGAGGAGGAACGCCAGATCAAAAGCGGGGTCGCCAAACCAGGCAGTTTCACAATCAAGAACCACAAATCGATCTTTCGAAACCAGCATGTTTTTGGGGCTGTAATCTCCATGGACGAGACACTCGGATGAACGGGAAAGCCGCTGGGCCTCCTCTTCGATTTGATCCGCGAGGCCGGGGTGTTTGAGGGCCGTTGACCGCAAATAGGCATCGATCCGGAGTTGGGTGAAAAATGGCAAACTGTCGAATTGGGATCGGATCGAGGCATCATTGCGTGTGGCGTTGTGAATTTTTGCCAGTGCCGTGGCGGCCCGCTCCGCCACCACTGGGTCAGCAAAGCCATCCAGCATGTCCTGCTTCCAGTTGGTGTAACCCTCACCCAGAAATTCCATTGCAATATAACCACCCGAGATATCCGGATTGAGCACCTGAGGAACAACGCCCGGAACCAACCGCGAAACGGTGTCAAGATAACGAAATTCATAAATCAACCGGGCAGGGTCCGCATACCAATCCGCGGCCACCCTCAGCTTTGCCACCGAGCGCTTCACCACAAAGGATTTTTCGCCATCATCCACCCTCCACACATCACTCGAAACACCCCCGCCAAAGGTCGTCATCTGTGCGTTTTCATTGTGCACAAGACCCTCGGCTCTGAGCTTTTCAAGAATGGCCATTTCATCAGGAGTCATGGCCGGCCTTTCTTAAGATGAGAGGAAAACAAGGTCAAAGATCTCATATGTGATATTTGGATTTTATGGTGAGGGACTGGTGGTTGGGGCTCCATATGGTTTTATGTTCCATGGAAGAGGCCGGGTGAGTCAATGCGGTTCCGCCCATGGCTGAAGATTCCACAGAGTTTATTCATACGAACAATCCCGATCTCCATGGAAATCTTCATGGCTCCCTGGCGATCCCTGCGTATAGTTTGCTGCCACACCGCAGCCCTCGAAAAAAATCCCATGAGTGAAACCATCAAGATTGAAATATTAAACACAGGTTCCGAGTTGTTGTTGGGGGATGTGTTGAACACCCATCTGACTGGCTTGGCGTTGCGACTGCTGCCCATGGGCTTGCGTATTTCGCGTCAGAGCACCGTTCCGGATGGAGCGCCCATTCGCGATGCCATCTCGGAAAGTCTTGGTCGTTGCGATGTGTTGATTGTGACCGGGGGGCTTGGTCCCACCACGGATGACGTCACCCGTGAGGTGACAGCCGAGTTGCTTGGCCTTCCGCTGAGCGAGGATTTCGATGTCACGCAAGCCATCCAGGAACGGCTCGAACGGCGGGGGTATGTTTTTCAAGAACGGATGCGCCGTCAATCGATGGTGCCACGGTCCGCCCGGGTCCTAAAAAATCCGAACGGTACGGCTCCCGGTTTGTACATCCCCCCTCTGGAATCTGCCTGGAGGGCCACGCCGCACATTTTCCTGCTCCCCGGGCCGCCGCGGGAATTGTTCCCCATGGTGGACGCAGACCTGTTGCCGCTCCTTGCCAGCATCTCTGGACAAACCATCCTGCGCGAGAGGCGGCTCTATCATGTCGTGGGCATGGGCGAGAGTGCGGTCGAGGCGGAGATTGGATTGGCCCTTTCTCTGCGTGGAGACATTGAGGTCGGGTACTGTGCCAGGTCAAATGAAGTTGATCTCCGTTTGATCGCTCCTTCGGCGATCCTTGATGAAGTCGAACCTCTGGTCCTTGCCGCAGTTGGCAAGCGTCTTGTCTCCAAAACCGGCGAGCGATTGGAGGCCTGGGTTGTTGCAGAGTTGATTCGTCAGGGTTTAACCCTCACCACCGCAGAATCCTGCACCGGCGGCCTTTTGGCCCATCGCATCACAAACATCTCGGGAGCATCGGAGGTTTTTCCTTTGGGCTTTGTGACGTATTCCAATGATGCCAAAGTGGCTGAGTTGGGCGTTGATCCGCAGCTGATCGAGGAGCACGGTGCCGTGAGTGCCGAAGTGGCCAGTGCCATGGCCGCGGGAGCGCTTGCCTGTGCCAAAACCAACTTTGCCCTGTCCCTGACAGGCATTGCGGGTCCATCCGGTGGATCGGATGAAAAGCCAGTTGGCACGGTGTTTATCGGCTTAGCGGAGCGTGGAAAACCCACAACGGC
>JBGTAR010000174.1:0-4270 GCA_041749815.1 Terrimicrobiaceae bacterium | reverse complement strand
GCCTGTTTGTCCTGAGGCACCTGACGGTGCAGCACAACCTCCCCGTGATTAAAATTTTGGGAAATATCGAGATCAATATCTGCGACAAAGATCTCCTTCCACCGTGGATTTCCCTGGGCTTCCTCTGCGGACTGACACTGCTTCCATCCATCGATCACCTGGCCTCCATCAATCACCGCCCGACCCTCGCCAAACGTTCCTGCGGTATTGCCATCCAGGGTGATTGGCTTATCGGAAGCACCTGACGTCGTCAGTTTGATGGTCCCGTGATAAATCACTCCACCTTTAAACAGGACGGTGTCACCCGGAGCCAATACGGTTGATTGGGGTTTGTCAGCAGCATTCGGGTCGCCAGGAGAATGCTTCCAAGCGGTTTGAGGCGAGAGCCCGTCTGCGGTGTCAGTACCACTCGCAAAGTCCACGTGATACGTCGCTGCTAAAAGGGGCATGACGGAAAGGAGCGAAGCAATGATGGGGAAACAAATCGAACGTTTGATCATCTTTCAGATCATTGACTTCTCTTTTCAATAAATCAAGCCCAAGAATAAGGTCTTAAGGTGAAACCTTCATCAATCCTTGGGAGCATTTAGCGGTCGACTTCCAAACGAATGAAGGCCCGATCCTGGGCGGGGAGGGGGGAAATCGTGCGGACGGTGACTTGCTCAAACTCTGAATCAATCGTTTCCACGTTAAAAGTTTCAAGCACTGCCGGGTCCCAGCTGTCAGGTTGGAGGGTGGTGGAGAGTTTGGGGGCATATTCGACGTCGCGGGGTGGTCTCAGACGGCGGTAGCTGAAGTAGAGCCGGTTATCTTCTCCGACTTCCGCCGTGGGTGTGGCATTGTTTGTCGTCTGGAACGCAATGCGCGGATTCAGGCCGAGAGCGCGTTCCAAGAGATTCGACAGGCCGTCATTGTCAGCATCACCAAGGTCGCCCGTGATTGCTCCGGCCTCGATTTCTGCCGGGGTGAAATGAGTGGCTAGCCAGTGGTCATGACGCAGCCCGGGGAGGGGATCGAGGAAGAATAGAATTTGATTGGAGCCGGTGAATCCCGTTCCCACGATTTGGCCGCGATTGTTGATGGCCCGGGCTGTTCGAAGAATGCCATTGGGAACCAGCGCCAGCTTGTTGAGATCCAACAAGCTTCCACCTCCCCGCCAGAGGAAGGCCAAACCGCCTTGGATTGGATCCGTGGCGGCTCCCACCACTTCATTTTGATTGTTGACGGCGTAAGCCAGACCTCCCGTTGCTCCGAAGCCACCAAGATCCGTGGCAGTGGTGCTGCCTGCCAGCCACACAGTGGGGCGGCTGGTTGTGGGACTCCAACCTCCTGCGATGGGATTTGAGTGACCGGCTACCGTGCCGGAACGGTTGATGCCCAAACCCCAACTGCTGAGAAAGCCGGCAAGCGGTGGAAGTTGAGTTCCCGTTCCATTCAGCCAACGCAGGGCTCGCCATGCATTTATTCCGTCAAACAGATAATCAATCCCGGTGGCATTGAGTCCCGTGTTTGATGCTGCAGCAATCCGTTGGTTGGTGCCCAGCGGTGTTAGCCCTGGGTCATTATACCGCCGATCCGGGGTGCCACTAGCATAATATAAAAAGCTCCGCCCCAATTCATCGACGCCTACAGCCTCCCTCGCGACAAACCCACCCACAAATGTGGAGAGGTCCATCGCATTCACGCTGCCCTGCCAGCGCACCGCCCGCTTAACCCCGAGGTTGCTGATCGAACTGCCATAAACCACCCCGGCGTTCGAAACGGCGAGCGCTTGGGCGCCAGAATCCCCGGGAAGGGGATTTAATAAAGTGATGGCCCCGCCATCCCAGGAGGCGGCTTGGGTGGTGTTTTCGCTTTCGCTGCTGCTGTAGGCAAAACCAACCACCTTGCCACTCTCATTGATGGCCTTGGGGGTCACATAGGTTTTTCCTGCCGGGATCGGAAGCTGAGAATACACGTAGTGGGGGAGGATCGACACACTCACGGTGTTCGCAGTGAACGCTCCGGCATTATCCCAAGCCACGGCAGCATACGTCCAGAACCCGGCTGGGGCCGATGGTTCCGTGTGGGCATAGGGAGAGCTGGTGTCGGTGGCCAGGGGAGTGGACGCAAAATTTGAAAAGTTAAAAACGCCATCACTTTTGAGGCGGTAGAAACGCACCTGGGACACCGTGCCGTCAGAATCCGTAGCCGTCGCTGTGAGCGACACCGGATCAAGCGCGCTGATTTCCGAGTCATACAATGGAGTAGTTAGAGTGACCACGGGTGGGATGTTGCCGGTGGAGGAGCGAAATGCAGCGACAGCAGCTTGGGTGTTACGAATGACCTGGGCATTGTGGCTCTGGTTGGTTTGACCGATGGGGACTCCGGTTGGAACTCCCATATAGGTCACATCCGGATTTGAAAAATAGGGCACTCTCAAGCCGGGGGCGTACGCCATGACGGATCGGAATTGCGTTCCTGTGGCGGGGGTAAACCGCCATCCAAAAGAGTAGGGATAGAGGGGGGTGGACTCCTCGTTATTTTCACGGTCATGGAGGCATCCCAGGTTGTGGCCGATCTCATGAACAAAGGTCGATTCTGAACCCGAATAGCCGGTTACAGAGAACCCTTGCCCAGCGGTTCCATTGTAGAGATTTGCAATCCCCCCCGAACCAGTATTGATGAGCGCGACCAAGTCAGCTCCCGCGGAGTTTCTGACGGCGCCCAGCCCGGAAAAAGCACCCGTGCTATTCCGGATGGCGTTAAGGTCGGCTGAATTGTTGACCTCCGTGTAGGCCACTTCCTGGCGTTTGACCATGCGCATCCGCAGCCCAATTTCGCTGTTGATGTAGACCGAGTTGGCACGAGCCACCATCAAATCGATCAAGCTCTCCAAGCCTGAGGTTCCCCCGGCTCCCACCTTTGCTGCGGGTGTGAAAGCCACAAGCACATCAATGGTCTGAAACGTCAGGCCCTCCGCCGAGCCGCCTTGCTGGCCCTCGCCACCATATTCCGAACCTTCCAATGGTGTGGCTGCGGTATCGGCAAGAGATTGGATGAGCGCGGTACGAACACGGAGATCCTGTGTCTCCTCGGGGGTATTGGGAGCCGTGGTCACCGTGTGGGAGAGTTCGCAGTCAGGGAGCGTGGTGGGATCAAGCTCGATCACGGAGTAGAGGCGATTCCCCACAGTGCGAATCTGATAAATCCCCATCCCGGGTGTCGTGAACGAAGCCGCGATCCCATCTCCGCTAACAGCCAGAATGAAGTCCCCGCCGGGCATGTTTTCGAGCGACCCATAATACACCGTCCTGTCTTTTCCGAGGGTTTCCAGCCGATCCACCTGGCCAACCAGCTTGACATCGGGAAACAGATCAAACAGGAATCGTCTGGCCGCTTTGTCGCGTTCATTGGGATTGGGCGGACTCAAGTCAAGAGTCCCCGCCAGAGAAACCACACGGGCACGTTTGTAGAAGGGAAACAGCTGCAATGCCGGGTTGGAGGGATTGTCTGAAAAAGTCAGCCCTGTGTTGCGAGCCCCGATGATGGGCTCCAATGCTTCATTCCCGGCGGCCTTCACGCGCAGTCCGCCGGGAATCATGGGAGGTGCGGAGGCGGCCTCCTCTTTGGGGAGTTCCCCCGAAGTTCCAGGACGATTCTGCAGAAACCAAAAGACACCCAGAGTCAAAAAACCCAACAAAGCGAAAATCCAAGCAATTCGTCGAGTGGGTATCATCCTGAGCGATGGTGATTATATGGTTTCTGTCATGTCGCTTTTCATGGGGTGATCGACGGGACTCGAACCCGCAACAGCCAGAACCACAATCTGGAGCTCTACCATTGAGCTACGACCACCATTGGATGAAAAACCGAAAAAAGACTTTTGCTGAGAGGTGGGGGTTTGTCAATGAGGGAACCGCCACGGGAATGGGTTTTCCCCCATTTTTTATCACATCCGTTGACTTCACGCGTTTCCGCAACTAAGGAAGAAGTGTGATTATTGTGACTTCAGCTGCAGCTCAGGGATTGGCTTCGCTCCTTCGTGAAAAAGGCGAGGCTGTTGGCGAGCAGGGATTACGGCTTGCCGTTGAACGAGGAGGCTGTGCCGGACTGCAATATTCAATGACCCTGGGAGAGCCTCATGACGGCGATGAAGTCATTGATCAGGAGGGTGTGAAAGTTTTTGTGGACCAGGAAAGTGGATCATATTTGGAGGGATGCACGCTGGACTATTCCGATGATTTGACAGGGGCGGGTTTCCGGATCGTCAATCCTCGGGCGGCCAGGA
>JBGTAR010000173.1:0-1998 GCA_041749815.1 Terrimicrobiaceae bacterium | reverse complement strand
TTCTCCGTGCCCTGCGATCTGGCCTCCAGTTCCCAGGCATTGGAGAAATTCACGAACCGGATTTATATGCATCGATTTCTTGTGGGGTTGCGAAGAAAAATCCGTGAGAAGATGCTGCGATTTCCAGGGGAACTGACCGATCAAGGGTTGGACAAGATGCGCACCTTTCGGGAATTTGACGCGGCCTACACCGCTCCAATGCATGGCTTTTTAAGTGCCGAAGATTATTGGCATCGGGCGAGTTGCCGGCCGGTTCTTGCTGGAATTCGCATTCCGGCCCTCATGGTCAACGCTTGCAATGATCCCTTTCTTGCCCCGGCCTGTTTTCCCTTTGAAGAAGCCGCTCAAAGCCGGTGCTTCTATTTTGAAGCGCCACCCAGCGGCGGGCATGTGGGCTTTGTGTCTTTCAACGAACAAAACCAGTATTGGTCAGAGACCCGGGCCTTGGAATTTTTGGAAGGCCCTGACACATTAAAAACGTCGCACTAAAATGAAGAAGATTGTGATTTATACCGATGGGGCCTGTCTCGGAAACCCCGGACCTGGAGCCTGGGCCGCGGTGCTCACCCATGGAGACCACAGCAAGGAACTGAGCGGAGCGGTGCCCGCAACAACAAACAATCGGATGGAAATCCAAGCAGCGATTGAGGCTCTTCAAGCCCTCAAGGTGCCCTGTGACGTCACCTTTCACAGCGACTCCAGGTATCTGATTTCCGGGGCAACCGATTGGACCAAAAATTGGAAAAAAACCGGTTGGGTTACCAAATCGAAAAAGCCGGTAAAAAATGCGGACTTGTGGCGTGCGTTGGATGAGGTCATTCAACGACACAGAATTTGTTGGCAGTGGGTCAAGGGCCACTCAGGGAATGCTGGCAATGAGCGGTGTGATGCTCTGGCCAATGAGGCCATCGCAAATCTTCAGGCTCGGTACACACCCGCAGAATTGCGTTCTGAGCTCGAAGGATTTCTTGCTGATCAAAAACCTTGCTCGACAAATCAGACTCTGATGGAGATTTCCTTGTTATGACACTCGCTCACGCATGGAAGGGACTCTGTTCTGATCCGGCCCCACTTCAGGACCTGCCCCCCTCACGGTGGAGGCATCCGTGGTCAACCCATCCCGCAGGGGCCCGACGGCTTTACAACACCGTGCGCTGGCACAAACCAACAACCATTGTGGAAACCGGCACTTTTGAGGGTTTGGGAACCTATGCCCTCGCCAAAGCAGCCCATCACAATGGCGGCGGGGTGCGGATCTTCACCATCGACTATGATGGAGACCCGGACGTCAGTATTCCCATGGAGGACTGGATGGAATTGCGGGGATTCCGTGAAGAAAATCTCGCCCGGGCCAGAACGGATTTTCCCGATGTGGACATCACATTTGTTGAGGGCGATTCCCGTCAGGTTCTCCCCACGCTCCTCCAGGAGACCGTCAAAGCTTGGGACCTGTTTTTTCAAGATTCCATGCACTTCACTGCGGGCATTCTTTCCGAATGGTTGATTGCCAAACCCTACGCTGCCGAGAATGCGGTTGTGATCTTTGATGATGTCTGCCTCGATTGGAAAAAACTCCCCTCGCACCTGATGGGCACACAGGACTTTTGTTTGCACTTTGTGTTCACGGAGGTGCTTTCCGGAAAATGGACCTATCAAACCACCGGAGAGGGACGGGGGCAGTTTTTTGCCCAACTCAAAGGTTAAGGACAAAAAAGGTTGCTGCCTTTGTCAGCGAATTTTGGGCTGGAGTGATGCCCGATTTGGGCGGCGCCTTTGGATTTGGAAGATCATCCGAGCGGCAATCTGTCGTACACGAAATATGTTGTTTTGCACATAAACGCAGGATGCTGAAAAACCTTCAACGTGGATTTAAAAAATCGGACTGCCGGCAGGAAAGTCCTGAATCGCAGTTGCACGTTCCCTCTCGATCACGCATAAATAGCGTCCATGATCGATACCATTGAGCGTTTGCTTGCCCTCCAGGACCGTGACCAAAGA
>JBGTAR010000172.1:0-5164 GCA_041749815.1 Terrimicrobiaceae bacterium | reverse complement strand
CAAAGTTGCGCCAATGGGGAGTTTGGCCAGAAGTCTGGAATCAACAAGGTTGCGGGTGTCAGGAAGCAGTGGCGCATGCAGACTGACCACGTCGCTGGTTGAGAAAAGTGTCTCCAAGTTGCAGGACGTGACGCCGGCCTTAAAGAAATCGGAGGCGCTGACATAGGGATCCCATGCCACGACCTCAATCTCAAGAGCGGACAACAATTTGGCCACATGTCGGGCGACCCGGCCGAAGGAGACCAAACCGACCCGGCTACGGTAGAGGCCGGGGATGTTCGTGTGCTCATAAACTTTTTTCCAGGACTCACGAGGATCGCGAATGAAGCGCCACCCATGTTTGAGGCTGAATAAAATCTCAGCAAAACAAAATTCCGCCGTTGTTTGGGAATTCGCGTCAGTTGCCGTTGACAAGACCAACCCCCGATCCCAGGCCGCGTCGGTCATAAACGACCTCACCGAGCCGGCCGCATAAAAGACAGCCCTTAAATTGGGAGCAGCCTTGAGAAACGCTTCGTCCAAAACGGGCATTCCCCATCCGGCCAGGATGATCTCGACATCCGACCAGCCCCTCTCATCAAAAGGCATCTCGAAATTCAGGAGGTCGACAACTCCCGAGGCACGCTCCAACTCCTTTGGGGGATACACCAGAGAAAAATGCCGTGGCCGGACGATCACGGCAGCCTTTGGCCGGGAACGACCCCCCAACGTGGTCAAACACCCCTTCGCTCCGACGCAAGTCAGCATCCGCTGTGACTTCGAGCGTCTTCATTTTTGGACACCCCACCCGCAGAACTCCTTGGTCATAGCTCATTTTTTACTTTTTCGCTTGTGGCAGGAAGGAGGAATTAACTATATCGTAAAGAGATCATGGCCCAATCCCCTCCGAAAAAAACTCTCTCACAAGCGGAAATTGCCCGTTTGGCCGGTGTAAGTCCCATGACCGTCTCCCTCGCGATGCGCAATCACACGAGTATTTCCCTAGCCACCCGGAATCGGATTCATAAAATCGCAAAAGAGAAAGGATATGTTCCCGATCCCTTGATTGGCAAGTTGATGCAGCAATTGCGAATTGGTCGACACAGACGCACAAATATCTCCTTGTGTTCGATCAGGGAAAAGCCTGCAAACGCGAAGGCTGATTATATTGACATGGTCAACCTTGGAGCCCGCCGCTCCGCCAACGATCTGGGATATTTTTTTGAGGAGATCTTTATTGAGGATTACAAGGGCAATCCATCCGGCTTGCAGGGGATGCTTTGGAACCGGGGAGTTGAAGGCTTGATTCTTTCGCCCCTGCAACACCCGGCAGATATCAGTCATTTGGTGGACTGGTCCCGCTTTGTGGTGATTTCTGCCAGTGTCTCCGTGATCGGACCTGATGCCCACCGTGTGATTCCCAACCATTTTGGCAACACTCTGGATCTCGGCATGAAGTTGAATGAGCGAGGGCTGCATCGGCTCGGGCTCATTATCAGTCGGGATGTTGACGAGCGCTCCGGGCATCGATTTGATGCGGCGATCCAATGGTTGAATCATGAGAACGGGGTTCATGATCTTGAAACCTTGCGCTGGGATGGGAACTTGCCGCAGCGGGAGGAATTGCGGCAATGGATTCAAGCGAATCGCCCTGACGTCATTATTTCTGAAGCATCCGGTTATCTGGACAGCTTTTTATCTGCAGCCCCGGAACTCAAATCAATTCCTCTGGCTGTGACGACCATCCTGAATACCAATGGATCCTACCCCGGGATTTTGGAAG
The DNA here is from genome assembly GCA_041749815.1 of Terrimicrobiaceae bacterium. Lineage (GTDB taxonomy): Bacteria > Verrucomicrobiota > Verrucomicrobiia > Chthoniobacterales > Terrimicrobiaceae > JAJTZA01. The sequence goes on along the minus strand of JBGTAR010000172.1, from coordinate 3,402 downwards.
ATCCCCTGGCCGTGGGAGCGGGTGCGGTCGAATTGCTGTCCTCACTATTTCAACACGGTCAGCGGGGGCTTCCTGCCCAGCGCCGAAGCACAATGATTGCCGGCACCTATTGGGAGCCGGAGGGTTATTTTGATCGCTTCAAAAAGGCAAAACCACGCACAAGAAAAAAATCAGGTTCGTCGAGGTGACAAAGAAGGCGATTTGAAGACTCACGGGGCAAACTGTGAGCTTTGTGAAATACGCCAGTTATAAAAGTTTTCCAAATTTCCTGACACGCTGGAATCCGCGAAGTCGGGAATGGCCTCATTGGGATCGATGTAGCGTTCGATGGTTGTGGACCCACGGTATTCCCCGAGAATGACGCCCTTGGATTCATCCCACTGGTCGGGTGGCAGTGAGGAGGGATTTTTCAAGACCTGCACCGTGAAATAGACCGTGTAGGTATTTGACTTGGTTGTGAGTCGCGAGTAGAGGTTCGCGTAAGGACGCTCCCGGGTGTTGTCGCCGACCATCGCATAATCGTCTCCATACCATGCCGTGCGCGCAGAAGCGTCATCAGTCCACGTTTCTCCCTGTGGCACGAGGAAGATTTCACAAATTTCGCTGGCACTTTTAAAAACATCCCCCGCGGCAAATTTTTCCTGAAACTGACGCAGGGTGCCATTGGTTTTGCTGAGGTTGATCGGGACCCGCGAGGCGGCCCCCATCGCAGCAGCGCCAACAATCGCAACATAGCGTTTGTAATCATTGGCGTCAGAGAGTCCCACTTTGGCAACCATCTCTGTGGCGAGTGCGGATTGTAGCGCCGTGCTGCGTTCGATGTAGGTGAAAGGTTGGATTTGATAATTCATGTTGACCTTGCCAGCAGTTGAGAATGGCTCACTGATTGCATAGGGCTCAGCCACGGGCATCCAAAAGAGATCGAGCAGAAGGTGATCCCATGGATCCTCCGCCGCGGAGTGTGCTGCCGGCCCCGGACGGAACATCAATGTTTGCCAAGGTTTTTTGGAAACGACACCAGTGGGCAGTGAGCCAAACATCCCGGCTGAAGGCATCATGCGATTGGGGGAAAACAGGCCGGAGCCGATGCTGTTCGAGGCCTGCCATAAATTGGGGTCGAAGTAGGGATTGTTTGCTCCGGACGCCGGTTTGCCTTCGTCAGCTTTATTGATATAGGGACCGTCCATGACCACGGAAAAAGCATTGTCCCAATCACCTGAACCACTCACGCCGTTGATGCCGGGAGGCACGACCGGCATGCTCGACATAATGGTTGACGAACTGGTGTTCACCCCGGGGAAATAGTTCGCGTCTTTTACCAGTTTGCCGCCTGGCGTGCCTCCGACGTATGGGAAGCCACCATCGTTCATCAGGGTGAAAGCGAGGTTCACGTTGTCGGCCACGGCGGGATGCGCGGCGAAGTCATTCACGCTGGGCCGACTCAGAAGGCGGAAATCACCCTGCATGGTCGGGATCAGACTCCAGAGCACGTCGCCAGCAAGGAAGGTCCCGAGGGAGTGAGGGCGTGGTGCAAGATAGGCCATCTGGGACCGGGCACCGTCCTTTCCCGAGTTCAGGTTGGTGGGCAGCGGCGGATTGGGGTTAAGACCAACGGAGTTAAAAAAGGTTCCGGTCAGCTTCGGCGTGGGCATGGTTTTGTTGAGCAGGCCGGCGAGATCAAGGGTGTATTCCGTTGCAGCCCCGTTGGCGTCATTCGCATACAACTTGACTTTGACCGGACCGGAGGCGGCTAGGGAAAGCGTACCGGTCGAGGGCAGGGAAAGAATATTGCTGTAAAACGGGAATGGACCGTTTGAGGGGGTCGATAGGGCCACGCTTGGGCCGAGAATTTTGGAGGCGGTAGTGCCATTCAAAAGGAGACTACGGAAGCTCAATATTCCTCCCCAAGAGCGTGCGGCGTTGATGTTGGCAATATTGGCCACAGGTCGCACCGTGCCGGTCGCGGGCATCCCGAGCGGGATGGATCCCTCGGTGCTGGAGGTGAGGCTCAAGCCGTTCAAGTTGGTGACTTCGACCACCAGCTTGCTATCGCTCACCGCGCTCCATCCCTGAGAGGGATCGAAGAAATTGAGCAACAGAAAGGCTTGCACGGCTACTCGTTCTGCCGCGGGAGTGGTGGCGTTAACCCACTGGCTGGTGTCGGCTTGATTCCAACGCGCGCCGACTTGGGCCGCATCAAACGGGATGGCAGCAGCCGGCGGAGCAGCTTTTGCGCCCTGACCCAGTGGAACCAACCAGATCGAGGCCTCGACCAGCAGAGGAAACCGTCCAAAACCCATGGTGTTCCAGGTCGTTTGGCTGGAGGGGGCGACAAACCCGCCGGAGGCAAATTGCGATGAGGTCGAAAGGCCTGGATCCTTCAAATTGGTCGTGCGGATGTAATCAAAGATTTTGGTCAGAATATCCCTGCGGTCCTGCGGATACTTGGTGGCAAAATTTTCCCCGAAACCGGGGATCGCTTGCTGGGTGAGACGATCCAGGTAGTTCAGCAAGATATTGTTTCTTGAAAGATTAATATCTGCGGTGGAGTTCAGCGGCACGCTCCGTGTAAAAAAATACGGATAACGATCCTTTCCCACGGTGGAAGCAAATGCCAACAGGCTGTCGGTGGGGGTGCGGAAAGACGTTCCGGAGTTGTTATGAATTGGCCAAATGCAGACGCGTGGCTGACCAAAAAGATTGAGCTCAGGAGCCCGGCTGCTGGCCGTTAAAAAAAACCGCGCACTCTCGATCTGCGCGGGAGATAGCACTCCTGTGGCGCGGCTTTGGTCATACAAAAGTTCACCCACCGAACTATAGAGGCGATCCGCCTTTGCCGGGATGGCTCCGGGTGGCCGGATCGTCCCGTCTATAGATCCACCGAATGTGTATCGCGGAGTGAGAGCAAGGAGTTCCTGGCTTGTTAATGAGGGAAAAACCAATCCCAAGGTGGTGGTCGCCGGATGCCCTGGGTAGCGCTGAAACTCTCCAGTGGCCGGCCCCTTGTCCCCAAAATTTCTATCCACCTGGCTGTTGAAGCGGGGGGTGTCCCAGAACACTCCCTGCGGGGAGTTGCTGGCCTGGGCTCCTGCCGAGGTGTTGATGTTGACGCGGCAGGTATCATCATCGGTCCAGAAAGCGACTCTTCCCATAATGGGATTCGCTTTTGTCGCACCGGAAACAGTGACCGTTGTGCCCAAAACGGTGGGCGAAACAAATTGACCGTCTTGAAGCAGATAAAGCCATCGCACAGGCATGGGTGCGGGTTGATCGGCCGTGGCTCCGGGAGCACCCGTGATGCTGAACCCGGCGGTGGTCTGCTGGCTGGCAGGATTGGCCGGATCGCGAGGATCAAGAATGGGGAAATGCGCCAATGCCGTGCCGCTGGATTCGGATACGAAT
>JBGTAR010000171.1:0-11870 GCA_041749815.1 Terrimicrobiaceae bacterium | reverse complement strand
GCATCGATTGCATGCACTTCACATTCGGTCCGATGGTTGTGGTCAGAGCCTGCACAATGCGGGGATGGGAAAGGGTCTCCGCCATCAACCCGGACAGCTTGTGAGGGAAATGGATGCAGAGTGTGTTTTGCATGACCTCATCATCGGTGCGGTCCGCCGGAGCGGGCGCGATCCCATCAATCCGCCCATCCGCATTCCGGCAGATCTTTGCAGCTTCATCAGAGATCGCATTGACTTCGTCATGATTCAACACGCGATCCAAAACCAGAAATCCATGATCTCTGTAAAACGAGCCGGCGGCTTCATCAAGGGGACTCGAAAACCACCCCTCCGGCGGCCGACCCCCTTCCCAACTGGAAAATGGGAGCATATCTGAGATTTTGTTTGAGGATTCCTGGGTGGTGATCATGCTCAGCAATATAGCCATCACGTGAGATTTGAAAATGTCTGCAAATTCCAAAAAGATATCTGTAATTCATCATCGCACGGAGCGTTTTAGTGGAACCTCCGGATTTGGCATTGTGACTTATCGGAAGGGAGGGCGTCATGGTCCCCGTTTGCAGACAAACCATCAGCTCATGGTAGTGCATCGCGGCCGGGCCACTGTCAAAGTTGATGGGGTCCCTCTGGACCTCCGCCCGGGCATGGGCATCCTTTTGGCTCCAGGACATTGGGAGGAATTCCATTTCTCGAGGCAGGCTGAGACACGCCACAGTTGGTGTCAATTGCTCCCCGGGGAATTGCCTGACAGCATGACGCTGCCCACGACAACGAAGCATCACCCCTCGATATGCCCGGCACCCGCAATGGCCCTCATCAAGCTCGGTCTGGCAACCCGGGCCAACCCGTCACAACCGCGTCCCACCATCTCCTTGGTGATCGCCACGATGTGGGCGTTTGCTGCTGGTGTGCAGCCAAGGCTTCCAAACGCTGGACCTGCGTTGAGAACTCCCGCTCTCGGGCGTTTCCAAAACGTGGTGGAATCCTTGGGGCCAGAGAATATCTCTCTCACCGCGCTCGCCAGTCGAGTCGGGGTCAGCCGCGGCCATCTGATCAAACTGACAAATGACCACATGGGACTGCCTCCGATGGAACTGGTCTGGAGAACCCGCGTCAGGAATGCCGCAAAACTTCTCAGCGAAACAGGCCTCTCCGTGGCCGAGGTGGCCCACCAAACCGGGTTCGCCAATGCTTATCATTTCTCGCGCCGCTTCAAGCAACAATTCGGGCTGGCGCCCAGAGAGTGGCGGCGGCAAAACTCGCCAGCAGAGTAATGTCTGGACTCTTTTTTTACTCAATCCGCCCCTTCCTTCGAGCAAATTTTTAATTGAAAGATCACATATTTGATCTATGGTTTGCGGCGTATGAAATCATTCCTCCCGATTTTTTTGCTCGTGGTCGTGTCTCTCCCCGCCCATGCCGCTAAGGAGCAACTCAAGAATCTGGATGAAGAAAAACCGAAGCCACGGTTTGTGATCACGGACAAGGTCTGGCCAGCGCAGCCCGGGGAGGCCGCAATTTGTTTGTGGAAAGATGACCAACTGGCGGCGCTGAGTGTGACAGTGGATGACAATCCAGGCCCTGACTTGGAGTGGTGGATCGAGAAAGCCGAGAAGCACAACATCCCTGTCACATGGTTTTTGATCACCGAGCGGATCAGTGGAAGCAATGCATTCAACCGCAAGTGGGAGGATTGGGCCAGTGTGCTGCCAAAGGGTCATGGTCTGGAGTCGCACACGGTGATGCATCTGCATGTGGAAAAACCCGAGTGGCAGGGGATCGAGTGGGAATATGCGGAATCCATCAAGCAGATCGAAGAACATATTCCTGACCACAAAGTGCATTTTCTTGCCGTGCCGGGTGGGAAAAACCGGAATCTCAATGATCGGGCGATTGCCGCCAAGTATTACAATGCCGTTCGGGGAGGAGCAGGGAAGCCCAACCCAGCCAATGCCACGGATTACCTCGCCATCAACGGAATGACAGCTCCAAAGCTTGACAGTGAAGAAGCCCCCTGGGCGGATTTGAACACCCTGTTTGTGCCGGGAAACAATTACCGCGGCTGGGCGGTGATCGTTCATCACTTCATCAAAAACAAGGAGCCACAGGAGCCCTTTTTTGCATTTTTTGATGCGCACAGGGACAAGCTCTGGATGGGGCTCTTCGGGGATGTGGCGCGATACGGTCAGCAGAGAGACACGGCTACCCTCACGGTGACGGAAAATGCGCCAAACAAAATTTCCTTCGAGGTGACTGACCGGATGGACGATTCGGTTTTTAATTATCCACTCACCGTGAAGGTGCGGCTTCCCTCCGGGTGGAAAGGTGCCGCAGCCACTCAGGATGGGAAACCCGTGGAGTCAAAAATTGTTGAGCATGATGGAGCCTCCTTTGCCCTGGTGGATGCTGTGCCGGACAATGGTGCCGTCACTCTTGCTCCGCTCTGATTTCTGAGTAGTCTCTGGGATACCTCCATGAGATTTTTTAGTTTGTTGGCCCTTACTTTGTGCCTGATTGGTTGTAAAAGGCCCGACCATGGCCAAACGGAAATCCAATATTCTTTCTGGGGCTCCACCAAACAGATGGAGGTTGAGAAGCGCGTCATCGATGCCTTCGAGAAAGCGAACCCGGATATCAGGGTTCGGATGTTGCCGGTGGGCATGCGTTATACGGAGAAGATTCAGGCGATGATGATTGGAAACGTGGCTCCGGATGTGATCATGGTGGAGTTAACCGTTTATGATGAGTGGGCCTCGCGCGGGGTGCTCACTGACGTGACCGAGCTTGCCGGGACTTTGTGGGAGGAGGACCCCTTGATGCCGTCCGCTGAAAAAATCTTTGAGCGCAACGGTCGATATTTTGCCATTCCCGTGAACGCCCATGGCCTGGTGCTCTACATGAATCTTGATGCGCTGAAACAGGCCGGGGTTTCCATACCTGCTGACGGATGGTCGTGGGCGGAGATTCTTGCTCTTGGGCCAAAATTGAGTCGAAGAAACGGGAACCCGGATGCCCCCACAGATTTTTTGATGCTGATGCCCCATCCCTCGATCCTGTTTTTTGCCTGCGGCGGAAAAATGTTCGATGATCCCGCCCATCCAACAACGGTGACCGTGGATTCTCAAGAAAGCCGTGATGCGTTTCAAATGATGCGGGATTTTTACCAAAGCGGTTATGTGGTGCCCAGCGATGTTTCCAACGCTGAGGGAACCTACCAACTATTCCGCGATGGCCGAATAGCGTTTTATCTCAGCGGTCGTTGGGCTACCCCGGAATTAGCCGGGCAGACGGATTTTGATTGGGATGTCATAAAGATTCCATCGGGACCCAACGGGGCGGTGACCGTGCTGGGAGGGACAGCCTTGGCGGTGTGGTCAGGGTCACGTCACTCCGGGGCCGCGAAGCGGTTTATCGAGTTTTATGCCAGCGAAGAGGGCGTTCGTATTGTGACCCAGGGCGGGCGGTATGTGCCAGTTTCCAGAGGAGCCGCCTTTGGGGAGGAATTCCTATCCCTGCGGCCACCGGATTCCATGCGGCGGTTCTCGGAAACCATGGAGACCGGCGCAGGCCAAATTTTTCTTTATGCCCCCGGTCAGGCCCAGGTCACCCGGATTTTTGAGGGTCGGGTCTCCCAAGCCCTGAACCTGCCCCAGGTTTCCACGAAAGATGTGGTCACCGGTTTGGACCGAGATCTCAAACGCTGGCTGGACCGCCGCGACCGGCGGACGCCTAATTCCAAGGAGGAAAATCCCTGATGCGTATTGTGGGCCAACGCAAAGAAACGATTGCAGCCGTGTGCTTCCTGCTGCCGAACCTGATTGGGTTTTTGCTATTCACGTTGTGGCCGGTGATGGCTGCCTTTTTATTGAGCTTCACCCATTGGGATTTGCTGACGCCTCCCCACTGGGTCGGGCTGAGCAATTTTGTGGATCTCCTCGGGTTTTCCTCCACCCCCGAAGGCTGGCAAGCGAATGATCCCGCGTTCTGGAAATATTTGTGGAACACGGTGTTTTTGTTGATCGGTCTTCCTCTCTCGATGGCGGGAGCATTGGGGTTGGCCCTCATTCTGAATAAAAAAATCCGGTTCACTTATGCCTACCGGCTGGTATTTTTTCTACCGGGCATTCTTTCAGGGGTGGCCATTTTTTACCTCTGGCGATGGATATATAATCCTGACTACGGGCTTCTGAACACCGCCCTCGCCATGATCGGTGTCGAAGGCCCGGCCTGGCTCACCGATATTTTTTGGGCCAAGCCCGCGCTGATCCTGATGGGGCTGTGGTTGGGGGTTGGCGGCACGGGCATGTTGCTTTACCTGGCTGCCCTGCAGGCAATCTCCACAGAACTCTACGAGGCCGCAGAAATTGATGGCGCCGGTGCCTGGGCTCAGTTCCGGGTGATCACGTGGCCGGGGGTCATGCCTGTGACATTTTTTATCTTTGTGATGGGCATTATCGGGGGGCTGCAAGGCGGGTTTGAAATGGCCTACATCATGACCCAGGGCGGCCCCTACGGCGCAACAACCACCGTGGGTTACTACATTTACACGATGGCCTATGAAAACTTCCAGATGGGATACGCCGCCGCCGTGGCCTGGGTGCTGTTTGTGGTGATCCTGGGAATCACGCTCCTGAATTGGCGCTTCGGCGGAAAAAATATCACGTCATGAAGTACCGGAACCCCTCAAAACTGTGGCACGCTTTTCTGGTGTTGGTGGGGGCCAGCATGCTTGCCCCGCTTGCGTTTATGATCACCACGGCGCTGTCCAGCCCGGAAAGCGCCATGAAGGCCACGGACAATGTCCTCGAAATGCTGGTTCCCCGGGAATGGAACTGGAAGAATTTTGCCGAGGTTTGGGAGGTGGTGCCATTTCTCAGGTATTATTATAACAGCCTCGGCATCGCCGTCGTGGCCACCTTCGGGCAGGTCTTCACCAGCGCCTGCGCGGCATACGCATTCTCCCGACTGCACTGGCCCGGACGGGATAAATTATTTCTCTGTTATTTGGCCACCATGATGGTTCCCGGCTCGGTGACAATGCTGCCAAATTTTATTGCCATGAAAATGGCTCCCGAGTTGCTGGCCTCGGTGTTTCCCGCCGTGGATTGGATGGCCATGCGTTATCTGGGGACCGGCGCTGATGCACCACTTGTGGGACGCCTGATTGGGCTGGACTCCTATTTTGCCCTCATCGTGCCGGCCATGTTCTCCGCTTATGGAACATTCCTCCTCCGCCAGTTCATGTTGTCCATCCCCCGCGAACTGGAAGAGGCAGCTCATATGGACGGCTGTGGGTATTGGAAAATCTTTCGTATCATCATCATTCCCCTCTGCCTCCCCGGCCTCGCCACGCTCACCATCTTCACCTTCATGGGAGCCTGGGGCAGCTTCCTGTGGCCTTTGGTGATGACCAACCATGACGAACTCCGAACCCTCCCTCTCGGCCTCCAAGCCTTCCAGGGTCAGTACGGAACAGAATGGCACCTCATGATGTCCGCCGCCCTGCTCATGCTCCTCCCCATCGTGGCCATCTTCCTCATGGGCCAGCGCTTCTTCATCAGTGGTCTCACGGTGGGGGCGGTTAAGGGGTAGCGGGGGCTTAATGGCAGAGCGGGGCATACCCACCGATCACATTGGTGTTACCAACAAATTGAGGTTGATAGATTTGTCCATCGCCCCCCTTTCGCATCACAACAAATCTCTTATTGCCAAAAGGCTTTGACGATTCTTGTAACGGCTCCCCGCCGCTTGGGGTGTTCGTGAAGTTGGCTGAGGAAATCATCACAATACCTGAGTCAGATTTTTTTGTCACCGAATACACGCGTAAGGTTGTTTTGTTCATGGAATAAATGTCTTCGTGTCTGAGGGGGAAACCCGGAGCCGAAAGCATCTTCTGAATGTCATTGGTGCTGAGAATACTACTGAGGGTTACAATCCAATTTGAAAAACTTCCCTCATGTTCTCCAGGCCAAGCCAGGTGAGTCTCTCCAGCAGCCTCACGTTCGAGTGACAGATTGAAAGTGGCCAACTGAAGTTGACGACTTCCGCTCATGACCCATATGAACTGTCTGTCTTGGTAACCTGTGACAAAGGGCAACACAACCATGGCCAGAACGATCACGACAACGAAAATGACCAAAATCTCCACCTTGGTGACCCCCGCTTGGTTTTGAAGATTCATGGGCTCTGAAAGTAATAGCCCGGGATGCTAATACCGACCAGCAAATGTTTGTTCTCCGGCCCGACACATCGTAGCTTGATCTCATGAAAGTCGCTAAAAAGTCGCCTTCAGGACGCAGGACGCTGACCCTTCCCGCTGATGCAATCGATCTTCTGGATGAAATGCGAGGAGAAACTTCCAAGTCCCAATACCTTGAGGTGCTGCTGAAAGAAGCTCTGGCAGCGCGGGAGAAGGAGGCGTTTTATGCGAGGGCATCCGCAGCCTACACCCCAGAAATCTGCGAGGAGACGCTGGCTTTGAACGCCGAATTTCCGATTCATACCGGGTGAACTACTGAGGGGAAATGGTCACTCCCCCCAAGATCGCTGGAAAAATTGTTAATCCCCACGCTTGAGTGCGGACGGGGCTGCGGATAAAACAGGCCGATGTCGATCCGCACACGTTTTGCCCCCTCACCCACTGGTTTCCTTCATGTTGGAGGCGCCCGCACCGCGCTTTTTAACTGGCTCTACGCCCGCAAGTTTGGCGGGAAGCTCATTCTGCGCATTGAGGACACGGACGAAAAGCGCAACACGCAGGAGGCGTATGACGTGATTTATCAGGGCCTCTCCTGGCTGGGCATCGATTGGGACGAAGGCCCGGACAAGGGCGGCGATTTTGGTCCTTACCGTCAGAGTGAGCGCAACGAAATCTACACCCGCTATTTTGAACAGCTGAAAGCGGGAGGTCACCTCTATGAGGATGGCGGAGCGTTCCGTTTCCGCTCCCCCCGAAAAACCGTTCAAGTGGAGGATCTTGTTTGCGGGAAGATTGCCTTTGATATGTCGAACCCGGCGACGCATCCCGATATGACCATTCGCAGGCCTGATGGCTCATGGATCTTTCATTTTGTGAATGTGGTGGATGACATTGAAATGAAGATGACGCATGTGATTCGCGGGGAAGATCATCTTTCCAACACCCCCAAACACATCGAGCTTTACCAGGCCCTTGGGGTCGAGCCCCCGCAGTTTGCACACATCCCACTCATTTTGAATAAAGAAGGGAAAAAGCTGAGCAAGCGGGATGGGGGATCGAGCATCACCCATTTTATTGACGGCGGGTATGTGCCTGAGGCCGTCGCCAACTACCTCTGCTTGCTGGGATGGTCGCCGAAAGACAACCGCGAGGAATTGTCAGTTGCGGAAATTCTTGGCTTGTTTGATCTCAGCGGAATCAACCGCCGCAATGCAATCTTCGACCTCGACAAATGTTTTTGGCTCAATGGACAGCATATCCAGCACATGGATCCGGCCCGTTTTGTGGATTTGGCAAAGCCGTATATTGAAAAAGCCGGGATTCCTTACGGAACAACGGAAGCGCTGGCACCCGTGGTGGCCCTTGCGCAACCAAAAATCAAACATCTGAGCGATCTCCCGGCTTGGGTCTCATTTTTCTTCACCGAAGAATTCCCCATCGATCCCGAAGCCGCTGAAAAGGTCCTTCAAAAAGAAGGTGCAAAAAGCCGGATCGAGGCCCTCATGGCAGCATTGGAATCTCTTCCGGAATGGAAACACACCGAACTGGAGATCACCCTCAAAAGCACGGCCACGACCCTTGGTGTCAAAGCCGGCGAACTCGTTCACCCCGCCCGTGTGGCTGTCAGTGGGCGCTCTGTTGGCCCCGGGCTGTACGAAATGCTGGAGTTGCTCGGCAGGGAACGGGTGCTCGCGAGGCTGGCCCGTGCCGCGGCTCAGGCTGCGTAGTGTTTATACAAATCGTTTGGTAGGGCGAGGCAGTCTCTTGCCCGCCGACTTTATTCTGCTCATGTGACGGACGGCGGGGGACCGCCATCCCTACCAGCAAGGGACGTGCCGCGCCTACGCTCTGGGAGTCTCCGCCCTCGCACGGCCTGCGGCGAGACAGGCTCTACCCGCCGATCGTGATTCCGGGTCACAATATTTTAGTTTGCGCACTGTCAATTTGATCCGACAATGTTAATTCGAAACTATCGACCCCATAAACCATGAGCAAAATCATCCCTCTTATCAGCTCCGAACTGGCAGGCCCTCTCGGAATCATTCATCTTCCCCGGCTTTGGCAGAAAGCCTCACTTGAAGCTATCGACAATTTATATCCCGACTACCCGGGGGCGGGTCAGGGATACGATCAGATGCTTCTTGATGCGCTCGGCATTGATCGCACCAAGTTTTTGGAATTCATCAAAACCGAGCGTCCGAGTTATGTGCAGTTGGAGGCATGGGTCAAAGCCTACCCCGGCGCAAAGCTCGACAAGGCCTCAATTTTCAAGGCCAACGCCGCCACACGAAGCTACATCCACGATGATGCAACCCGCAAAACAATCCTCGCCTCCGTGGGCCTGGAAGATGACGGAAGCGTCAATCCCGGAGCGATTGACTTGAACAACCTCGACGATTGGAGCGCCTTCTGGCGCGAGGAACTCCAGGGAAAATAGTTTTTTGCAGGGTTAGTGGCTCTTCTGATGGGAATACAGAGCCACCAAAGCAGCGCCAATGGCTTGCGATAGCTCCCCGAGGGTAGCAGGGACGATTTTGAGAGTTTGGCGTTGCACTGGCCAGAGCCATGGTTCTGCAGAGGCGTGGATGGTGGTGAGGTAACGTTTCCGAAATTCCTCGGTGGTGGAGTGCGGATCGATGAGGCCTCCCCCAATCACAACAAACTGGGCGTCCAAGGCCATGGAAAGGTTCGCGACGTGGATGCCAAGAGCCTTGGCTTGGAGGTCAAAGATTTCCAGGGCAAGGGCATCGCCTTTTTGGGCGAGGCCACGGAGGGAGAGGGCTTTCTCTTTATCAGGTGACACCGAATGGGCGAGAGGGTGGTCCGGGTATTTCGGGAGCAGATAGTCAAGATACTGCGGAAGGCCTGAGATGGTCGTGTAGGCTTCAAAGCACCCCCACGTCCGGCCACAGCCACACACAAAAGGAGGCAAAGCCAGCAAATGGATCGGTGCAGGCATGTGACCGGCTTCCATCCCGGCCAGCGTGTCGCCGTCCAGGGGCAGGCCGTCCGTCCCCACATAAGCACAACCAAGCCCCGAGCCGGGGGCCAGAAGAATGACAGAGGCCGACTCGGCACCTCGCACCTTCGCAGCCTCGGCGACACCCCCATAATTTCCGTCATTTCCCGCAACCACGGGGATATTCCGTCCGGCCGCCTTGGAGAGGGCTTTTTCATAATCCGCCCGAAATTCCCAACCCGCAAAGGAAGCAGGGAGGTTCGCCGTGCGGTCAAGAACCCCGTAACTTTGAAAGGGCCCCGGCATGGCGAGTCCCGCACCTCGAACCTGATCCCAGGACATCACATTATCGGCCAAAAATTTTTCGGCGCCTTCCACCCAGCCAGCAACGACGGCAGCCGTGCCATTTTGGGAATTGGTTGAGCTTTGGGAGAGGTCCAATGTGACCGGGGAACCATCTTCAAACACGCCGCAAGTTTTTGAGGTGGTGGCCCCACTGTCTGTTCCGAGGTAAATATCTTTCATTCCCGGCAACTTTCACAGGATTGCAGCGCGCGGCGCAAGGTAACATTCTGTTTGGAATAATTTCGAGCTTTCCAGTCCCGTGGGGATGGGTATTTTAGCAGGCTGTGAGTTACCGGGTTTTTGCACGCAAATATCGTCCCCAGACGTTCGAGGAGGTCATCGGACAAGAACACATCACCCGCACCCTGCAAAACGCTATTCGCGAAAGCCGGGTGGCCCAGGCGTATATGTTTGTGGGACCACGTGGGATCGGGAAGACCTCCACGGCCCGGATTTTAGCAAAAGCCCTCAACTGCGAAGAGGGACCCACCGCCAATCCCTGCGGCAAATGCGGATCCTGCCTGGAAATCACCGAGGGGAGGAGCCTGGATGTGCTTGAAATTGATGGTGCCAGCAACAATGGCGTCGAAAATATCCGGGACCTGCGGGAAAATGCAGCCTACTCCCCGGCCAAAGGCCCTTACAAAATTTACCTCATTGATGAGGTCCACATGCTTAGCACGGGAGCTTTTAACGCCCTGCTCAAAACGCTTGAGGAACCACCCGAACACGTCAAATTCATTTTTGCGACCACGAAAGCCCAGAAGGTGCCAGCCACCATCACAAGCCGGTGTCAGCGTTTTGACTTGCGGCGAATTCCCACGGACGCGATTGCATCGCATTTGGGGTCGATTGCGCGCAGCGAAAAAGTTGCGTTGGAGGAGGCTGCTGGTGAGGCCATTGCCCGGGCTGCCGAAGGCGGATTGCGGGATGCTGAAAGCATGCTGGATCAGGCCGTGGCCTTTTGCGGCGACTCGATCACCGAGGAAGGGGTGATGTCGATTTTTGGGTTCACCTCCCGTCAATCCGTCTCGGGCTTGGTGGAGTTTATTCTGGCTCATGATGTGGCAGCCGCCCTTCGCACCATCGACGAGCAAGCCGAGGCTGGCAAAGATCTTTCCCGACTCCTGGGAGATGTCACCGCCCATGTGCGGGATCTCCTGGTGAAGGGGGTTTCATCAGATGCCCCGGCAAGACGCGAACAATTTTTAATGCTGCTCGACCATTTTGCGGAAGCCGAACAGCGCATGCGCTGGGCCCCTGACAAAAAACTGCAATTCGACGTGGCCGTGATCAAAGCGATTCACCTGCTGGGTCAAGCGAGTTTGGATGATGTTCTCGAGGCACTCACCTCACTTCGGTCTGGCGAACTCCCCCCTCCCCGCACTTCTCCACCGGTGAATTCAACTCCAGCACCCGGGCCCGCTTCGATCAAGGAAGTCCCCGCACCTGAGAGCCCAAAAAGCGCAGCGCCTAGAGAGGAGCGACCGGACACGATTTCTCCCATCCGTGAAGTCCCTCCCGTGGTGCCTCCTGCCGTCGAACCGTCCGCTCCGGCCGCAAGCTCTCCCGCAGCCCACGCTCGCGAAGAAGAGTCCATTGATGTTTCGGTGGCATGGGACAAAATTGCTTCGGGCTACTCAAAATCCCTGATTTACCGCTGGCTTTCGGGTGGGATTTTCCAAGAGGCAGAGGATGGTATTGTTCGCGTGGCCCTGCCGCCTTCCTCCAAGGAAGGCATGGAGTCCCTCATCGGTGAAAGCGGGCGCAAGGAGGCTGAGGCAAAGCTCGCTGACATTCTTGGAAAAAAAGTAAAACTCCAACTGGTGATTGGCGATGTGCCGGAAATCATCGCCGAAGAGGAACCGGAAGAGGTCGAACCCGAAAAGCCCTCCGAACCAACTCCCCCACCCGCCAACCCAGCCGACGATTTCAAAAATGACCCGCTGATCCGAAAGGCTCTCGACATTTTTGCCGCAGAATTTCAAACCACCTGATAGAACCCACACCATGAATATTCAAAAAATGATGAAACAGGCCCAGCGCATGCAGGAAGATCTTGCTGCAGCCCAAGCCGACCTTGCCTCCAAAACCCTTGAAGCCACGGCCGGGGGAGGAAAAGTCACGGTGACCGCGAGTGGTGCCGGGGACATTTTACAAATCAAAATCGACCCATCGGTTGTGGATCCCACGGATGTTGAGGTTTTGGAAGATCTCGTCCTGGCTGGCGTTCAAAAGGCCCAGGAGGAAGCGCGGGAACTCGCGGCCTCAGATATGAAAAAAATCACCGGCGGCATGAACATCCCCGGCCTTTCCATGTGATGAGTGTTTGCCCGGACAGTTGGATCAGACGGATGGCCGTGGAGC